>JBKJOH010000235.1:0-2570 GCA_046593295.1 Polaromonas sp.
AGACAGGACGACAAGTAAACGCCGTCGCCGATAATCAAAAAGTTATGTCCTCACCGCACGAATTTACCGAAATAGAAAAACAAGTCAAGCGCCGCCGCACGTTTGCCATCATCTCCCACCCCGACGCGGGTAAAACCACGCTGACTGAAAAGTTGCTGTTGTTCTCCGGGGCAATTCAAATCGCGGGCAGCGTGAAAGCCCGCAAAGCAGCGCGCCATGCGACGTCGGACTGGATGGAAATTGAAAAGCAGCGCGGTATTTCCGTCGCCTCGTCCGTGATGCAAATGGAGTATCGCGACTGCGTGATTAACCTGCTCGACACGCCAGGTCACCAGGATTTTTCTGAAGACACCTACCGCGTGCTGACCGCCGTTGATGCCGCGCTGATGGTGATTGACGCGGCCAACGGTGTCGAGCCGCAAACGCGCCGCCTGCTGCAGGTTTGCCGGGCACGCGGCACGCCGATCCTGACTTTTGTCAACAAGATGGACCGCGAGGTGCAAGACCCGATGAGCGTGATGGACGAAATTGAACGCGAGCTCGGCATGACCGTCGTGCCCTTCACCTGGCCAGTCGGCATGGGCAAGCTGTTCCACGGTGTGTATGACCGGCGTGAAGACCGTATGCGGGTGTTTAGCCCCGGTGAAGACAAAGTCGGTGGCGATGACGAAATCCTCGCCGGTCTTGACAACGCCGAGGCCGCCAAACGCTTTGGCGCTGAATATGCGCAAGCCCAGGGCGAGATTGAACTGGTGGCCGGTGCCACACCAGAATTTAACCGCGAAGAGTTTTTAGCAGGTAAACAAACGCCGATGTTTTTCGGCTCGGCGATTAACAACTTCGGCGTGCAAGAAGTGCTGGACGCCCTGGTTGACTTGGCCCCCGCGCCTGCTGAACGCACCGCGATGCAGCGAGTCGTTCACCCCGAAGAAAAGAAATTTTCCGGCGTGGTTTTCAAGATCCAGGCCAATATGGACTCGGCCCATAGGGATCGCATTGCGTTTTTGCGCGTCACCAGCGGCGAGTTCACGCGCGGTATGCGGCTGAAGGTGGTGCGCAGCGGCAAAGAGCTGCGGCCCAACACCGTGGTCAGCTTTATGAGCCAGCGCCGCGAACTGCTGGACACCGCTTTTGCGGGCGACATCATCGGCATCCCGAACCACGGCGTGCTGCAACTGGGCGACACGTTGACGGAAGGCGAAGCGCTGCAGTTCACCGGCTTGCCGTTTTTTGCGCCAGAAATGTTTCGCGCAGTTGAAGTCGCCGACCCGCTGCGTACCAAGCAGCTGCGTGCCGGCCTGACGCAGTTGGGCGAAGAAGGCGCGATTCAGGTCTTTCGCCCGATTGCAGGTTCACTACTGTTGCTCGGCGCAGTCGGGCAGTTGCAGTTTGAAGTCGTTGCCCACAGGCTGGAGCATGAGTACGGCGTGAAGGCGCGCATCATGGCCAGCAACTTCAATCTGGCACGCTGGGTCACCTCGGACGACCCGAACGAGTTGAAGAAATTCATCGATGCCAACGCGCACCGCGTAGCCTTAGATGCCGTGGATGCGCCTACCCTGCTGGTCGACCACAGCGCCACGTTGCGTGCCGTCGAGCAGCAGTGGCCCAGAATCAAGTTCCATGCGCTGCGCGAGCACGCCGGCCTAGTTTTTCAGGAAAAAATGTGATTTTGGCGGATTTTTTAACCGTTTTTGGCAGCGTTTTAGGGTTGTAGCCCAATAAATACGGGCATAACCAGCTACTATTTTAATAGCATGTAGGTTCAGCCGAACCACCCACAACAGCTACAAAACAGGCAGCGGCAGTGCGGTCTTGTAGCGCACCTGCTTGAGCGCAAGGCTGGAGCGAATTTTTTCGATGCCTGGAATTGGCGTGAGTTGTTCCAAAATGAATTTCTCAAGCGCCGCAATGTCAGCGACGGCAACACGCATCAGATAGTCGCTGTCGCCTGTCATCAAATAACACTCCATCACCTCGTCATGCTCGGCAATGCGCCGCTCAAACTCTGCCAGTGAGTCTTTGTTTTGCGAACGCAGGCTGATCGAGATGAAGACGCTGAGGCCCAAGCCCAGCGCCGCCGCGTTGGCAATGGCGACATAGCGGTCAATACCCACACCTACGTCACGATGATGAACGAGAACTACGCGCAGCCCGATTTGCAAGCGGGAAGCGAGCTTGAGATTATTCGTGGTTGCTATAAATTAAGTAGCTGGTCACGCGCGAATCTATTGGGCTACAGCCAAAATAGCCCTAAAACGGCAGAAAAAATAGCTGAAAAAGTGACTCTAATTGGCTCTGGAGCGATTTTGACCGAAATCATCAAGGCCGCAGCGCAACTTGGCGAGCTGGGCATTGAAGCCAGCGTGTACAGCGTGACCAGCTGGAGCGAACTTGCACGCGATGGCGCAGCCTGCCAGCAGCGTGCATTGAACGGCGAAGTAGGTGGCGAACTAGGTGACGAAGCAAGAAGCGCCCCCTTCATTCAAACCCAACTGAACAGCAGCGAAGGCCCCATCATTGCGGCCACCGACTATGTGCGCGCCGTGCCAGAAAGCATTCGCGCCTTT
>JBKJOH010000236.1:0-2966 GCA_046593295.1 Polaromonas sp.
GCAAACAGGGCGAAGCACAGTAGCTTCATGACAAACACGGGGTACAGCCCGATCATGGGTGCTACCAGCGCCAGGGCCAGCAGTGCCATGTATGTTGCGCGAGTTAGGGTTTTTGAGTTATTCATTCAGGTTTCCGCAGGGTCAACGAACGCAGCGCCGGGCCGCCCCAAGCAAGTTCAGCCCCTGTCCACGGTGAAAGGGGCAGCGTACCGCCGAAGGCACGCGAAGCGACAAGCGTGGGGGTCATGATTTCATGCCTCCTTGCCAAAGAGGCCCGCCGGCTTGACCATCAGCACGATGACCATAATTACAAAAACCACAATGCTGGATGCTTCGGGGTAAAACACCCGGGTGAGTCCTTCGATGACGCCCAGCCCGAGACCGGTAATGACTGAACCCAGAATCGAGCCCATGCCGCCGATCACCACCACGGCAAACACCACGATGATCAGGTTGGAGCCCATCAGCGGGTTGACGAGGATGATGGGCGCTGCCAGCACACCGGCCAGCGCGGCCAGGGCGGCACCGGCACCGTAGGTGAGCATCACCATCAAAGGCACGTTGATGCCGAAGGCCTGCACCAGTGCGGCGTTTTCGGTGCCGGCGCGCAGGTAGGTGCCCAGCCGTGTACGCTCAATCAGGAACCAGGTGCCTAGGCAGACCACCAGCGACACCAGCACCACCCAGGCCCGGTAGTTCGGCAGAATCATGAAGCCGAGATTGGTTGCCCCAGAGAGCAGTTCGGGGGCGTTGTAGTTCTGACCCGACACGCCATACAGTTCACGAAAAAGGCCCTCAGCGATCAGCGAAAGGCCGAAAGTCAGCAGCAACCCGTAGATGGGGTCGATTTTGTACAGATGCTTGAGAAACAGACGCTCAATCACCATGCCGAGCGCACCCACGGTGAGAGGGGCCAGCACCAGCGCATACCAGTAACTGATGCCGAACTTGTCGAGCATGATCCAGGCGGCGAAGGCGCCCAGCATGTAGAGCGCTCCGTGCGCAAAATTGACAATGCCCAGCAGGCCGAAAATGACCGCCAGCCCGAGGCTGAGCATGGCGTAAAACGCGCCATTGACCAGGCCCAGCAGCAACTGGCCAAGAAAAGCTTGATGGGGAATACCGAAAATTTCCATGGAGGCCCGGCAGTTCATGCCTTGATATATTGAAAAAGCGGCCAGCCGCACACGCGACAGGCCATTTTGGGGTCAGCTTACTTCTTGAGCAGCGCGCACTTGGACTCGGCCACCGTGGCGAAGGCCTGCTCGCCCGGCACCTTGGCAATCGTCTTGTAGTAGTCCCACGGCGTGATCGATTCCTTGCTCGATTTGACTTCGAACAAGTACATGTCGTGAATCATGCGGCCATCGGCGCGGATCTTGCCCTTGCTGTAGAAGTCATTGGCCCCCGTCTTTTTCATCTCGGCCATCACCTTGTCGCCGTCGGTCGTGCCGATGGCCTTCACGGCATTCAGGTAGGTCGTTGCGGCGGAGTAGTCGGCGGCCTGCAGGCTGGAAGGCATACGCTTGTACTTTTCGAAGAAGCGCTTGGCGAATTTGCGCGAGGCGTCGTCCTGGTTCCAGTACCAGCTATCGGCCAGCTGTAGGCCTTCGGTGTTAGCCAGGCCCAGGCTATGCACATCGTTGATGAACACCAGCAGGCCGGCGACCTTCATGGTCTTGGTGATGCCAAATTCCTTGGCGGCCTTCATGGCGTTGGTGAAATCGCCGCCGGCATTGGCCAGGCCTAGAATCTGGGCTTTGGAAGACTGGGCCTGCAGCAGGAAGGACGAAAAGTCAGACGCATTCAGCGGGTGGCGCACGGTACCTGCCACGGTACCGCCGTTGGCTTTCACGACAGCAGCCGTATCGCCTTCAAGCGAGTAGCCGAAAGCGTAGTCTGCCGTCAAAAAGTACCAGTTTTTGTTACCGGCCTTGACGAGTGCTGAGCCTGCCACCTTGGCCAGCGCCACCGTGTCATAGGCATAGTGAACGGTGTAAGGCGTGCAGTCTTCATTGGTCAGACGGGCCGAGCCGGCGCCGATGACGATAAAAGGGCGCTTTTTCTCGGCCGCCACTTTGGACATGGCAATGGCAGTGCCGGAACTGGTGCCGCCCATCAGCATGGACAGGCCGTCCTTGTCAATCCATTCGCGCGCCTTGGAGCTGGCGATGTCGGCTTTGTTCTGGTGGTCGGCCGTTAGCACTTCAATCGGACGGTTTAATAGCTTGCCGCCGAAATCCTGCACCGCCCATCTGATCATTTCGGCGCCAGCCGGACCGTCGATGTCGGCAAACAGGCTGGACATGTCGGTGATAAAGCCGATCTTGACCGGGCCGGTGTTCTGCGCCAGAACGGGTGCAGAGGCGGCGGCGATAAAGCCGAGTGACATGGCGGCAACTAGGGTTTTGAGTTTCATGAAAGTCTCCTGGAAAATAAAAAACAAAATAAAAAATAAATCAAAAAAGCGAACCAAAAAATAACAGCGTGGTTGATTAAACCCCAAGATATTCTTGCAGCATATCCATGTTTGCAATCAGCTCATGTTGTGCAAACTGCTTGACGATGCGGCCGTGCTCCATCACGTAGAAACGATCGGCCAGCGGCGCGGCAAAGCGGAAGTTCTGCTCGACCAGCACGATGGTGTAGCCCTTGGCCTTGAGCGTCAAAATCATCTCTGACAGCTTTTGCACAATGACTGGTGCCAGGCCTTCAGAAATTTCATCGAGCAGCAACAAGCGTGCGCCGGTGCGCAGTATGCGCGCCACGGCCAGCATTTGCTGTTCGCCACCCGACAGCCGAGTACCGGGGCTTGAGGCGCGCTCTTGCAGATTCGGGAACATCGCATAAATTTCTTCAACACTCATGCCGCCCGGCGCGATGGTGGGCGGCAGCAACAGGTTTTCTTCAGCCGTCAGGCTGGCGAAAATGCCGCGTTCCTGGGTGTCGGCTACTGCCCCGAGGAA
>JBKJOH010000298.1:0-9961 GCA_046593295.1 Polaromonas sp.
GCGGCATTGTCGAAGGCGGTGTGGTGTTGATGGGCGGCGACCCCGGCATTGGCAAATCAACGCTGCTGTTGCAGGCGCTTGATTCGTTGCAGCGCGCGGGGCAAAGCACTCTTTACGTCACAGGCGAAGAAAGCGGCGCACAGATCGCGCTGCGCTCGCGGCGGCTGGGGCTGGAAGGCTCACAAGTCAAGGTGCTGGCTGAAATCCAGCTTGAAAAAATCCTCGCTACGCTGGAAAGCACCCAGCCAACGATTGCGGTCATCGACTCGATTCAAACCGTCTATTCAGACCAGCTCACGTCGGCGCCTGGCTCAGTGGCGCAGGTGCGCGAATGCGCGGCGCACTTAACGCGCGCCGCCAAGTCGAGCGGCGTGTGCATCGTGCTGGTCGGCCACGTCACCAAAGAAGGCGCTTTAGCTGGCCCGCGCGTGCTGGAGCATATGGTTGACACCGTTTTGTACTTTGAAGGCGATACGCATTCCAGCTTTCGCCTGGTGCGGGCAATTAAAAACCGCTTCGGCGCAGTCAATGAGATCGGCGTTTTCGCCATGACCGAAAAAGGCCTCAAAGGTGTCAGCAACCCGAGCGCCATCTTTTTAAGCCAGCACTCCGAGCCCGTGCCCGGCAGCTGCGTGATGGTCACGCTGGAAGGCACGCGCCCCATGCTGGTTGAAATCCAGGCGCTGGTTGACAACGGCGGGCCAGCGCCACGGCGTTTGTCGGTCGGGCTTGATCGTGACCGCCTTGCTATGCTGTTAGCCGTGCTGCACCGCCACGCAGGGGTTGCCTGCATGGACCAAGATGTCTTCGTCAACGCTGTGGGTGGCGTGCGCATCAGTGAGCCAGCGGCAGACCTGGCCGTGATGTTAGCAATTACTTCAAGCCTGCGTGGCAAGCCGCTGCCCAAGGGCTTTTTGGCGTTTGGCGAAGTCGGCTTGGCGGGTGAAGTGCGCCCCGCACCGCGCGGCCAAGAGCGCTTGAAAGAAGCTGCCAAGCTCGGCTTTAGTGTGGCCATCATTCCCAAAGCCAACGCGCCCAAAAAGAACGACAAGGCCTTTGAAGGCCTGACGATTCATGTGGTGGAACGCATCGAGCAGGCGCTGGAGGTGGTGCGCGCGCTCCAGTGATGTCGCAAAATCTACTCAGCTAAAGAGAGACCCCTTCCCAAGGGATGATAAAGTCCGATTATGAGCCTAGACCATTTGCCCCCCTTTGCTGGGCAACACGCGATTCAATCTGCGGTGTTCGCGTTGGATTTTGCGAACGAACTCGATGTCGGGGAAACAAGCGCCATCCGTGCTGAAGCAACCAAACTGGTTGGCGAATTTCCCCCTACTGGTTGCGGGTTTCCAAATCCACTCTAAATTGTCTTTTCCCCTCTGAAAGCAATGAATTTCAGCCAGGACTGGCGTCAAGACCGAGCTCGCTAAAATTCGATTGCTTTGGCGGTCAAAAATGGCAAGTCCCCAGCAGCGGCAATGTATTCCGACGAAATTGACTGTTTTGGAGTTCGAGCGATTTGTCTTGCCCCATCTTTGCCGTGGAACGCGCGGACCGGTAGCGAAGCTGACGCCGCACACGGTGTTCAACTCAACGCCACCATTTCTACAAAAAACGTCTCCTCATCGGCCGCTTCATGCGTCAAACCAAGAAGTTGGCCTTGACCATGGGCAGGCCGAGATTTCTGAGCATCGAAACCCGCAACCAGTAGGTACACAGACATCGCGTCAATCTCACGGGGTATACATCTGCTTGACCGCGTCGGACAGACTGAAGGTGCCCAGCATATCGCCCAGATAACTGATGGGATCCGGTGCCGTGGCTAATGCTCCAATTTCAGAATGTAATCGTGCGCTGCTGAAGACTGCATTGGCTGTAAGAAATGGCAAATAAGGTTGCAGCGCTGCAAACATCCAGCGCTGGCGGGCAAATTTCGGCACGGGAACATAGTCCCGGCCACGCATGACCATTTTTTTGATGCCGGGCATGGTCAGCACCAGTTCGTCGGCCAGCGCCTGCAAGGTCATGGATGCCTCACCCGTGGAGACGTGATAGCAGTCATAAGCCAGGCTGTCTTTGAGCAGCATGTGCGCAAATACACCCGCGATGAAGTCGACCGGGGCAAAGTCCAGCTTTGCGAGGGCATCCAGCGGGACGTCGCCGAGTTCGGCCAACACGGGAATGGCCCAGAGCATGCTGCGGGCGAGTTTTGCATCGTCAATGCCGCGCGACAGCACAATACCCGGCCTGAGCACCACCAAAGGCGCACCGGTGGCGCGCAACAACTTTTCAGCATCGCGTTTGGAGCGGATGTAGTCGTTGGCGTAACCTGCAAAAGGCATGTCCTCGGTAATCACCCCGCGCGGCTCCATGGTGACGGCAGCGGTGCCGACAAAGAATCCGCGTTGTGATGGTCTGAGGTTTTTTAAAATACCGCCAAAGTTTTCGGCGGCTTTGATATTGACCGGGTAAACACCTGCATCGGGTTTGAAAGAGGTGCTGGCCGCCGAGTGGAGAATGACATCGGCCGAGTCAATGACTGCGGCCTTCAGGCCAAAGTTCGGGGCCTCAATATCACCTGCCTCGGCAGCTACGAAGTCGGCAAACTCAGGTTTCCACAGCACGCTTTTTTGCAGCCGATCCAAAAGTCTGACTCTGGCCTGCTCGGTGCTTGCGGCGCGAACAACAGCCATGCTGTGTACGCCACGGGCTGCCAGGATAAGCATCAACTCGCCCCCTATCAGGCCGGTTGCGCCTGATAGTAGTACGCATTTTTGCATTGAAATCACTGTGAAATGGGAGGGTTGATTATAAACGGCCCTCCCAGGCCCCCATCACAAACTCAGCACAAACTCAGGAGCCAGTGACTGTCTCGCTGACTGGTTTTGCAGTGGCTTCTGCCGATTTACGCCTGCGCAGCAGCCCGCCAACGTCCCTAATGCGCCCCAGCCAGTGCTCAAGGTCGTCGATATAGGTGAACACCACGGGCACCACCAGCAAACTGAGCAGGGTTGAGGTCATTAACCCGCCAATCACGGCAATCGCCATCGGTGAACGAAAGCTCGGGTCAACGCCCCAGCCCAAAGCCAGCGGCATCATGCCCGCGCCCATGGCGATCGTTGTCATGATGATGGGCCGTGAGCGTTTATGACAAGCATCAACCAGCGAGTCAAATCGGCTCATGCCTGCCTGCCTTGCCAAAATAGCGTAGTCAACCAGCAGGATGGAGTTTTTGGTAACGATGCCCATCAGCATGATGAGACCTATCATTGACGGCATCGACAGGGCCTTGCCGGTGATGAGCAGCGCCACAAAAGCGCCGCCAATCGACAGCGGCAAAGCAGTCAGAATCGTCACTGGCTGCATGAAGTCCTTGAACAGCAACACCAGCACGCAGTAAATACACAGCACGCCAATCAGCATGGCAATGCCGAAGCTGGCAAACAACGCCTGCATTTCCTGCGCATCGCCCAGCTCGGCAATCTTGACTGCGGGTGGCAGGTTTTTCATCGACGGCAACGCGCGTGCTTCGGCATTGACTTCGCCCAGCGTTCTGGCTCCCAGCTCGACATTGAGGATGACGTTGCGGCTGCGGTTCAGGCGGTCGATCTGCGCCGGGCCCGACTGCATGGTGATGCTGGCCACATTGCCCAGCATCACCGGGCCGTTTTTGCCGGGTACGCTCAAGCGCTCAATGCTCGCCAGATCAGAGCGCACTGCGTTTGGCAACTTGACGCGTATCGGCACCTGGCGTTCAGCCAGATTGAGCTTTGGCAGACTGGTGTCGTAGTCACCCGCCGTTGCAATACGCACGGTCTCGCCAATGCTGGCGGCCGTCACGCCGAGGTCGGCAGCGCGTGCAAAGTCGGGTCGCACGATGATCTCTGGGCGCACCAGGGCGACGCTTGAACTGACATTGCCTATGCCCTGCAAGGTGCGCAGTTCGCGTTCAACTTTTTGGGCCGCTTCACTCAGGGCAATCGGGTCGGCGCTGCGCAGCACGAGCTGCATTTTTACACCGGTATCAGGCGGGCCAACGCTAAAACGCGCACCGGGTATGCCGTCGAGCTTGCTGCGAATCTGTGCTTCGATCTCGGGCAGCGATTCAGAGCGGTCGTTGCGGTGCACGGTGGTCAGGGTCAGTACGGCACGGCGCGCTTCAGCAGCAGCGCCCGGCGCAAATTCATCGCCACTTGAGCCGCCGCCAATTGATGAGAAAACGCCTGTCACACCTTTGACTTGCATACCCGCTTTGCGTGCCAGCTCGGCGACGCGGCTGGTCTCTTGCAGCGTACTGCCGGGCGGTAGTTCAAGATTGATTTGCGTTTGTGCCCGGTCTGCGGCCGGAACAAAACCCGTGGGCAGCAGGCCCACCAGAGCGATCGAAGCGGCAAAAAACAGCGCCGCTGCTAGAGCCGTGACGAAGCGATGCCGCAAACACCACTTCATGACACGCATGTAGAACTGCATCAGCCGGCTGTCTTTTTCTTCTCTTTCGAGCGTCGGTTTGAGGATGTACGCGGCCATCATGGGCGTAAGCAGGCGTGCCACCAGCAGCGACGCCAAAATCGCGATCACCGCCGTCCAGCCAAACTGCTTGAAGAAGAGGCCCGGTATACCGCCCATAAAAGCGGTTGGCAAAAACACCGCCACCAGAGCGAAGGTGGTCGCGATTACCGCCATACCGATTTCATCTGCGGCCTCCATTGCAGCTTGCATCGGCGTTTTGCCCATGCGCAGGTGGCGTGCGATGTTTTCAATTTCGACAATTGCATCATCAACCAGCACGCCCACTACCAGCGCCAGTGACAGCAGCGTCACGGTGTTGAGGGTATAGCCGAAGTACTTGAGGCCCAGAAAGGTCGGAATCACCGACAGCGGCAATGCCGCTGCGGCTATCAGCGTGGCCCGCCAGTCGCGCAGAAACCACCACACCACCAGCACCGCCAGAAAAGCGCCTTCATAGAGCAATTCCATCGAACCCTGAAAGTTCTCCTGCACCGGCTGGGCGTTGTCAATCACCTGCCTGAGCACCATGCCGGGGTTGGCTGCCTGCAACTCTGCCACGGCGATGCGCGCGCCTTTGGCAACGTCCAGCTCGCTGGCGCCTTTGGTGCGAAAGATCTCGAAGCCCACCACCTTCTGGCCATCCTGTGTGGCGATGGAGCGCGGCTCGGCGGTGGTATCAAGCACCGTGGCCACCTGGTCAAGGCGTATGTGCCTACCATTGCTCAAAGGCAAGTCCAGCAGCGCCAGCTCGGCGGCGGTCTTGACGGTGGCGATGGTGCGTACCGATTGCTCTGCGCCACTCACATCGCCGCGCCCGCCGGGGGCTTCTTGTTGCACCAGCCGCAACTGACGCGACACATCGGTTACCGTCACATTGAGGGCCGCCATTTTTTCTGCATCCAGCTCTATGCGTACCTCACGGCTGACACCGCCCATGCGTTTGACAGCGCCCACACCAGGCACATTGAGCAGCCGTTTTGATACGGCGTTGTCTACAAACCAGCTCAAATCTGCGTCGTCTATTTGCTGGCCAGGCGCCGTTGCGGCCACAAAGGTCAGCACCACACGCCCGGCGGTCGATGACTTGGTGACCGAGGGGTCACGCAGCTCACCGGGCAGGTCGGCACGCACCCGCGCTACTGCATCGCGCACGTCGTTGACCGCGTCGGACAAACGCTTTTCAAGAACGAATTCGACCGTGATTTCCACCGCACCGTCGAGCACGCTGGTGTGGATGTTCTTGATGCCTTGCAGCATGGCAATCGAGTCTTCGAGCTTGCGCGCGACTTCGGTTTCCAGTTGCGCAGGCGCGGCCCCCGAGAGCGTGGCATGGACGGTGACGATGGGCAGCTCGATGTCTGGAAAGTCTTGCACCGCACTGGATTTGTACGCTAGCCAACCCGCCAGCGTGAGCAGCACAAACAGCATGATGGCCGGTATCGGGTTCTTGATGGAGAACGAGGAGAAGTTCATGGCTGCTCCTTATTTGATAGCTGATCGCGCCCGTGAATCGGGGGCTACAGCCGTTTTTGGCACTGAATTTTGGCCTTTTTCGGTGTTTTTTGACTGATTTTGAGCCTCCGGCGGCAAAACACGAACCAGATCGCCATCATTGAGAAAGCCCGCCCCGCTGTTGACCAGTTCTGCATCCGGTTTGATACCCGAGACGATCTCAACCCGATCGCCCAGTCGCCTGCCGGTTTGCACCTTGACCTGGCTGACATGGCTGTCTGCGTGCAGAACAAAGACGTAGCTGAAACCATCACGTATCACCACCGCTTGTTGCGCAACCGTGAGACCGTTTGAAATTCCTAAATCAAACTCGCCCTTGGCAAACATACCAGCCTTGACCAATCCACTCTTGTCTTGAAGATCGACATACACCAGCGCAGAACGGGTTTGCACATCGACGGTCGGTGCCACCATGCGCACCCGGCCTTTGACCTCTGCTCCGTTGGCGGCGACGATGTTTGCCGGGGTTCCAGCTGTTATTCGCCCCAGCTCGCTGGAGGTGACCTCGGCGCGCCACTCCAGTCGCCCACCCCGAATCATGCGGAACAGCTCGGTGCCCGCGCCGACTACTGCGCCGACTGTCGCGGCCCGGCTAGAGATTACGCCGTCATCGGGTGCCAGCAACTGGGTTTGCCGGAGCTTGACCTCCTGCAGCGTCAGTGTTGCCCGAGCTGCTTCAAACCGCGCCTTTGCCGTTTTTTCAAGCGTCATGTACTGGTTGATCTGCTGCTCGCTCAGGGCACCGCTGGCCTGCAAGGTGCGGGCTTTTTCGGCATTGCCCGCCGCATCCAGCGCATTGGCCTCGGCCTCGGCCATGCTGGCCCGGCTTTGTGCCACCTCGGCTTGCACGGACTCCTGCGCAAACGTGGCAAGCACCTGCCCCTTGCGCACCCGGTCGCCAATATTGGCGCGGACCTCTAGCAGGCGCAGGCCACCCGCCTCGCTGCCAATGATGGCTTCCTGCCAGGCGGCGATGCTACCGTTGGCCGCCAGCTTGATAGGCAGGCTGGCCTGCGCAGGTTTAGCCGTGGTGACGCTGAGTGCAGGCTTGGGAGCGCTGACTTTTTTCTCGCCGGCGTCCCCTGCGCGCGAAGAAAAATAGCCTGCGCTGCCCAGTCCAAGGACAACGATAGCTATCAAAATAATAGCTATCGGGTTGCGTTTGAGGTTTTTCATGGGTGCGGTGAGTCAGGTAAGTCTATTGGACGGTGCTTGACGAGGCTAGTAGAGCGGCAGAACGGACTCAGGGATGTCAAATACCATGGGGCTGGCATCCGGGGCGGTGATCGTCCAGCCGCCGCCAAGCGCACGGTACAGCGCAATCCAGGCGCTGCGGCGTTCGCGCTCCAGATTAACCAGCGCGCTTTGCGCGGCAAGCAAGGTGCGGCGCGACTCTTCAAGCTCCACCAAGCTCGCCAGCCCGGCCTTGTAGCGGGCTTCGGTGCCTGCAAATGAAGCGCGGTAGCCCTGAGCCGCTACCTGCGTGTCAGAGCCTTGGTCGGTTGTGCTTTGCAGTTTGACCAGTGCTTCTTCGACTTCACGCACGGCTTGGCGTACGGCACCCCGGTATTTGCCGGCGGCCTCTTCGTACTTGGCTTTGGCTGCTTCTAATCGCGCCTCGCTCGCGCCGCCGTCGAAAAGCGGAACCGTCAATGCAAGCGGGCCAATTGACCAGGTATCGTAGTACTGTGCAACGCCGCGAAAAACCGATCGATTGCGATTGATGGACCCAGAAATACTCAGGCGCGGATAGCGCTGCGCCCGTGCGCTGCTGACTTCAAAGCTCGCTGCTGCCAGCTCGCGCGAGGCGTTGTACACATCGGGCCGCTGGGCCAGCACGTCGGCAGGCACGCTGGAAATGTCGGCAATGCCTTGCTCGGGGTTTTGTACGGGCTCTTTGGCCAGTTTGATCAAAAGTTCCGGCTCGGCTATGGCGCTCAACGCAACCAGTGCCTTCAGGTCTATGTCGCACAGTGCGCGCTGCTGCGTCACGCGGCTGTTGCCTTCCGCAGCGCTGGCGCGCGCCAGCGCAGTGGTGGCGGGTGCTGCAAAGCCGGCCTTGGCAATCAGCTCGTTCAGGCGCGCCGTCTCAGTGCGCGAGCGGGAATCTAAACGTGTAACGGACAGCAGCTTTTCGCATGAGCGCAAGCTGTAGTACTGGTTGGCAACTTCTGCTGCAACTGAAACTCTAGCCTCGTGCCACTGGGCCTGAGACCCTTTGAAACGCTCAATATCTGCTGCCAGACTGGCGCGGTTCTGACCAAACAAATCCAGTTCCCACGCAGTTTGCAAACCGATCTGCCCGAGTTTGGTGATGGGCGGTACTGCGGTTCTGTTGATAGGCGCAGACAGGCTGCGGCTGATGCTGGTGGACAAATCCAGCGTTGGCAGCAATGCCGCTTCTGAGACAGCGCGATTGGCCTGGGCCTGCTCAATGTTGGAGCGCGCCGTGATGACGCTGGGGCTGACAAGCTGCGCCGCTTCAATCAGCTCGACCAGCAAGAGGTCATTTTGTTGCTGCCACCATTGCGACAGACTGCTCAAGCTGCCGTTGTGTGGCAGGCTGCTGGTCGCACTGACCTCTGGTGTGGTGGATGCGGCTGATGCGCTGGCGGGTAACGGGGCGTACCACTGCGGTGGTGCCTTAATCGATATGGTCAAGGGCGGCGCGGTCGTGGTACAACCCGCAAGCACGCACAGAGCAAGCGCCAGCACGAACGTCGGCACCAATGTCAGCGGTGAGGGTATCCAGGCTTTGGCACTGGTTTTGTAATCGTCATTTCCCGCCGGGCCGCCCCAAGGGGAATTAGCCCCCTCGGGGGGCAGAGAGCTACGCGAAGCGAGCGAACGTGGGGGCCAGCAGTTTTGTGTCGTCATGGTTTGCCTTTCACCAGTATCAAGCCCTGGTCAAGCGGCTTAACGGCTTAATGACTTAACCTCAACGTGAACTATAAACGGCTGCCCACAAATTCTGGATGGCCTTGCGTTCTGCGGCCAGTTCTTCAGTCGGCACTTGCGTCGGTTCTTCGTTTAGGCGCGCCCGGTGCTGCAGTCGGCGCAGTTCCCGGTAGGCGTTGGCTGCCTGCTCACCAACACCTTGCGCTAGCAGGCCCACTGCTTCGGCACGCTGAAGCAAGGCGATATTGCCCGCGTTTTCTACCAGCTCGGGGTGTTGCCCGGACTGCGACAGCACCAGATATTGCACGGCAAACTCTGCATCAACCATGCCGCCCGGGCTGTGCTTCACATCAAATTTGCCACCCTTGACCGGATGCGCTGCGCGAACCTTGTCGCGCATGGCGACGATCTCGCTGCGCAGCATGTTGGCATCGCGCGGCGCGGTGATGACGCTTTTGCGTATGGCCTCGAAGCGCTCCTTTAACGCTTGACTGCCGTATACAAATCGCGCTCTTGTCATGGCTTGGTGTTCCCAGGTCCACGCCGTATTGCTACCGCGCTGTTGTTGGTAGCGGGCATACGACTCAAAGCTGGTCACCAATAGCCCCGAGTTGCCGTTGGGCCGCAGCGCGGTGTCGATTTCAAACAGGTCGCCTTCACCTGTTTTGACGGTCAGCCAGTTAATCAGTTTGCGCACCAGGCCTGCATAGACCTCCGCCGCCTGTTCGTGCTCGTCTTCATAGACAAACACGATATCGAGGTCGCTGCCGTAGCCCAGTTCCTTGCCACCCAGTTTGCCGTAGGCAATGATGGCCAAGCGAGGGCCGTCGAGAAATTGGCCCCCACGTTCGCTCGCTTCGCGTAGCTCTCTGCCCCCCGAGGGGGCTAATTTCCCTTGGGGCGGCCCGGCGGGAAATTGGCCATGAGGGCGATGACGGTTTTTAAGGCGTTGCCAGCACCAGTTGGTGGTGATGCTCAGAATGCTTGTTGCCAGCGCGCTCAAATCGTCCGCCACCTGCTCTACCGTTAATACGCCATCCAC
>JBKJOH010000348.1:0-4795 GCA_046593295.1 Polaromonas sp.
CACGGGTGCGGGAGTCCGTGGTCGGGGCAGGTGTCTGCGCCGCCGACGTGGCAGGCGGCGGCAGGATCACGGAACTTGCAGCTGCATCGACTGATGCCGCGCTGGCACCCTGCCCGGTCATCTGCATGATCTTCTCGAGTGGCAGGTACAACAGGTTAGAGCCCTGACGCGACTCAACCATGACTTTGGTCACGTTGCTGTAAACCTGCTGCATGGTGTCGATGTACATGCGGTCACGGGTAACTTGCGGTGCCTTCTGATATTCGGCCAGTACCGAGCGAAAGCGCTGGGAGTCACCCTGGGCCTGCGCCACGATGCGGGCCTTGTAGGCCTCAGACTCTTCCTTCAACCTTGAAGCAGAGCCTACCGCACGGGGGATCACGTCATTGGCATAAGCCTCGGCTTCGTTTTTGGCCCGCTCGCGTTCTTGCCCGGCTTTGAGCACATCATCAAACGCGGCTTGTACCTGCTCTGGTGGGCGCACACCGCTTTGCTGTAGGTTGATGCCGACCACTTCAACACCGACCTTGTAACGGTCAAGAATAGTCTGCATCAGGGCGCGGACGCGTGGCGCAATCTGGTCGCGCTCTTCGGCCAGTGCCGAATCCATTTTCATTTTGCCAACCACTTCACGCACCGCAGTTTCAGCGGCCTGAACGACGGCGTTGGCCGGGTCTTTGCTCTCAAACAGGTAAGCACGGGCATCGCTTAAGCGGTACTGCACGGCAAACTTGATCTCGACGATATTTTCATCTTCGGTCAGCATGGCGGACTCACGTAGGCCAGTGGCTTTGATGACGGTGTCTTTACCAACATCCACAGACCGAATTTGCGTCACCACCACCAGTTCATGCCGCTGCACCGGGTACGGCAGGCGCCAGTTAAAGCCCGCACTGACGGTGGAGTGGTATTTGCCAAACTGGGTGATAACCGCTTGCTGGCCCTCTTGCACAATGAAAAAGCCGGTACCCAGCCAGATCAGCACGGCCACACCGGCGATCAGGCCGACACCGATGCCCGCACTTTTCATGTCTGGCTGGAAGCCACCGCCCGTACCACCGTTGTTACCGCCGTTATTGCCGCCACCGTTGCCCCCGGTTCGGCCACGGTTTCCTGCGTTCTTGCCGCCAAACAGGCCGCCCAGCTTGCGGTTGAAATCCCGCCAAAGCTCATCGAGATCAGGTGGCCCCTGGTTGGGACCCTGGCCCTGTGGACGTTTTTCTGGTTTTGCTGGCTGGGGCGGCTGACTCGCGCCATCAGCGGGTTTATCACCCGGTATATTGGTTTTGGACTCATCGGGCGCGGACTTGTTGTCGTCGTCGCGGCCCCAGCGAGGATCATTCAGATTGAACATGCCCAGAGCGCGTTGTTTTAAGCGTCCGGGCAATGTCACGAGGCTCTGCATGGCAGGGTTCAGATTCATGGGATCAAGCTCGCTTTTTTCATTATTTCGACATTGTGCCTAATTTCGGCAGCAGTTCAGATAACGACCTCAGATGCCGGGGGGGTACCTGAGGTCGGTTTGGCTGTCGCATGGGCGGAAAGGATCTGGCGCAATTCAGGCAGGCCGTGAGAAGTTTGTGCGCTGACAAAAACCCGCTCAACGCGCCTGACTGAGTCGGAAAAAGCATCTTTGACTTCAAACATGTCACTCAAATGCAGTGGCCAGCGGGATTTTTCAAGAGCATCGAGCTTGTTGAATACCAATACCTGGGGCACATCGGCAGCCCCTATTTCATCCAGAACGCGCTGCACCTGTTCAATTTGTTCAAGGTGATTGGGGTTGGCTCCGTCGACCACATGCAATAGCAGATCGGCATCGGCTGCTTCCTGCAAGGTTGCCGCAAAGGCATCCACCAGGCCATGCGGCAGGTCACGGATAAACCCTACGGTGTCAGATAGCGCTACCTGCCGCTGCGCGTCGCCGAGATAGAGCTGCCGTGTGGTGGTATCTAAGGTGGCAAACAATTGGTCGGCTGCGTAGGCCCGTGCTTTGACTAGTGCATTGAAGAGTGTTGACTTCCCCGCATTGGTATAGCCGACGAGGGAGATGGTGAACGAGTTTCGCCGCTCGCGCTGCCGCCTTTGCGTTTGCCGCTGCTTTTTAACCTTGGTAAGCCGCTCTTTGGTGCGCTTGATGGCGTCGCCAATCATGCGTTTGTCTAGCTCGATCTGCTTTTCTCCGGGGCCACCCCGCACACCGGCACCACCAGTCTGACGCTCCAGGTGGGACCATCGCCTGACCAGGCGGGTCGACACATATTGCAGGCGGGCCAGTTCAACCTGCAATTTGCCCTCGTGGCTTTGCGCACGTTGCGCAAAAATTTCGAGGATCAGCAAGGTTCTGTCGTTGACGGGGAGTTCGAGATGACGCTCAAGGTTGCGCTGCTGTGCCGGGCTGATAGCCTGATCGAAAAGGATTTCGTCCGCCCCAAGCTGCTGCGCCAGCATCTTTATTTCATCAGCTTTACCGCTGCCAATAAACAGCGCGGGATCCGGTGCCCTTCGCTTGCAGGTCACGCGCTCAATCGGCTCAAGGCCCGCTGTCTGGGCCAGCAAGCCGAGCTCTTCAAGTTGGTTGTCGAAATTGGGCAAGCCCAAATCGACACCAACGAGTATGACTAGCGGCCTGCTGCGGGGTTTAATCCGAGCAGGTTGGCTAGAAGAGTCTTGAGAGCTCAGCTGGCGGGGCTTTCTTCGGAATCTGCCGCAGAAAAATTCACGGCACGCCCAGGTACGATGGTTGAAATGGCGTGTTTATAGACCATCTGCGTCACCGTATTGCGGAGCAGAACCACATACTGATCGAATGATTCGATCTGGCCCTGCAGCTTTATCCCGTTCACGAGATAAATGGAAACAGGAACGTGTTCTCGCCGCAAAGTGTTGAGAAACGGATCCTGGAGTAACTGACCTTTGTTATTGCTCACGATATTTTCCGTGTTCAAGAGTTAATGGACTACGACAATACCACAGGCAAACTACTAACCCCTGTAGTCCTAGTCTGATTCCTTGCCTTTAAAAGGGTTCTGTGACGTTTTCATCTGGATTCGCATGGGCGTACCTGTCAAATCGAACTCCTTGCGAAAGCGCCCTTCGAGGTAGCGCTTGTAGGATTCGCTGACATGCTCCAGCGAATTGCCATGCACGATGATGATGGGCGGGTTCATGCCGCCCTGGTGCGCATAGCGCAGCTTGGGACGGAAAACACCCGAGCGCTGGGGTTGTTGGAACTGCACGGCCTCCAGCAGCAGGCGCGTCAGCACCGGTGTCGACATTTTGCGGTTGGCAGACGCATGTGCCTGGGCGATGGACTTCCAGACCGGTGCAAGACCCTGGCGCTTGATGGCAGAAATATAGTGAATAGAGGCGAATTTAAGGAAGGTCAGACGGGTTTCGATGGATCGGGCCAGCGTTTCGCGCTGGTAGCTGTCCACCGCATCCCATTTGTTGATGGCCAATACAACCGCACGACCGCTCTCAAGAATGTAGCCCGCAATGTGTGCATCCTGATCGGTGACACCTTGCGTGGCATCCAGCAGCAAAAGCACCACGTTGGAATTTTCAATGGCTTGCAGGGTTTTAACGACCGAAAACTTCTCGATCGCCTCAAAAACCTTGCCTTTGCGCCGCAAACCCGCGGTGTCAATCAGTTCAAACTTTTGCCCCGCACGCTCGAACGGCACTGAAATGGCATCGCGCGTGGTACCGGGAAGATCAAATGCCACTAGGCGCTCTTCGCCCAGCCAGGTGTTGATGAGCGTCGATTTGCCGACATTGGGGCGGCCCGCTACAGCGAGCCGGATGACCGAGGGGTCTTGCGGTTCGACTTCTTCGTCAAGCTCGGGAAGGTGGAGCAGCTCAAGTGCCGTATCAACCAACATGCGCATACCCTGACCGTGCGCAGCGGATACCGCCAGTACCTCACCCAGACCCAGCTCAAAAAACTCTGAAAGCTGAACACCCTCAGTCATACCCTCAGACTTGTTCGCAGTCAGCAGCGTGGGTTTTCCAAGTTTGCGAAGGTATTTGGCGATGTCGTGGTCTTGCGCATTGACCCCTGCCCTTGCATCAACCACAAAAACAACCACGTCCGCTTCAGCGACCGCCTGGCGGGTTTGCTTGGCCATTTCCTTGTAGATGCCGCTCTGCGCATCCGGCTCAAAGCCGCCGGTATCGATGACGATGTATTCGTGGTTTCCGAGCTTCCCGTTGCCGTAGTGACGGTCGCGGGTCAAACCGGCGAAGTCAGCGACGATGGCATCGCGCGTCTTGGTCAGCCGATTAAAAAGCGTTGATTTGCCTACATTGGGACAGCCAACTATGGCGATAACAGGTTTCATTGAGGCATCTCAGGTGACCGACCACGTACTCGGCTCTAGTCGGGTGCAAAGCCGTAAACGCCGCCGTTGCGCGTGACCGCAATCAGGATATTGCCAGCCAGCACCGGAGCCGCCGCTATGGCGCTGCCATCTGTGGTCAGGCGGTTCAAAACAGAACCATCTTGGCGCGACAGAAGGTGAACAAAACCGGCAAAATCGCCAATCGCAATCGAGCGCCCGACCACCAATGGAGAAGTCAGTTGGCGATAGCGCAAAACATCGGTCGTCCAGGCGCGCTCGCCATCAGCACGTTGCCATGCAAATACGACACCATCTGATTCGGTACCAAACAGGAAACGCTCATCACCATGAATGCCCTGCGAGCCATTGGCGGGTCTCGTCCACAGCAGGTTTCCGCGCGCGCTATTGACACAACCCACGCTGGCCTGGAAAGCCCGGGCGCAGACGATGTC
>JBKJOH010000023.1:0-12184 GCA_046593295.1 Polaromonas sp.
CGCGCACCGAAAGCACCGGCCATCGGCATGGTGGACTATGAACCCAAAACTGCAACGATGGGGAACCTGGTCGGCATGTGTCCAGACTGCGGCACGATCATGAACCGGCGTACCAGCTTGGCAAAACTGGTGCAGTTTCGCGGTCACATGGACATCACGGTGCCGCAAGCGTAACCACTCTCGGAGAAGCATTTTCCACAGCGACAGGAAATACACCACCGAAGAATAATGCCGATCTCTACGGTGGATTCATGCCGCTTGTGAAACCGCCTGAGTTACGCGACGCGGAGCTTGAAACGGCAGAAGATGGACTTTCAGAGATGGGGGTGCAATTCGCACGGACCGCGCCGCCGAATTCAATCCTCGTGTCCTGCATTGGCAATCTTGGCAAGATCGGTATGAACATAATTCCGGTTGCGTTCAATCAACAGATAAACGCCATTTTTCCCAACGAAAAAAAGGCGCTTCCAGCGTTCATGTTTTTCCAGGTTCTGTCATGTACTTTCAAAGACCAGCTTGAGTCATTGGCTTCTGGCACTACCGTTCCGATCGTCAATAAATCGAAGTTCAACAGTATCGACATTGTTCTACCACCTCTCCCAGAGCAGCACCGCATCGTCGCCATCCTCGACGAAGCCTTCGACGGCATCGCCACCGCCAAAGCCAACGCCGAAAAGAACCTCCAGAACGCCCGCGCCCTGTTTGAAAGCCACCTGCAATCGATCTTTTTCGCAGCGGGGTGCGGGGTGGAAACAGAAGACTCTCGAAGAGATCGCCATCACCTTTGGCCGAGGAAAATCCAGACATCGGCCACGCAATGAGCCCAAGCTCTACGGCGGTAACTATCCGTTTATCCAGACAGGTGACATTCGGAACGCCGACCATTTCATCACGGAGTGTTCACAAACCTACAGCGAGGCCGGGCTGGCGCAAAGCAAGCTGTGGCCCAAGGGAACCATCTGCATCACGATTGCAGCCAACATTGCGGAAACGGCCATTCTCGATTTTGATGCTTGTTTTCCCGACAGTGTGATTGGCGTGGTGCCCAACCCCGACGAGGCCGAAATCGGATTCGTGGAATACCTGTTGCAGTCATTCAAGGCACGGCTCCAGTCCCTTGGAAAAGGCAGTGCGCAGGCAAACATCAACATGGGAACTTTTGAGAGCGAGCGCTTTCCATTTCCGCCAGTGACTGAGCAAAAGAAGATCGTCACGAAATTTGATGCCCTGAGCGAAGAAGTTCAGCGCCTCGAATCCATCTACCAGCAAAAGCTGACCGCCCTTGACGATCTGAAAAAATCCCTGCTGTACCAGGCTTTCAGCGGCGCACTGTAACCCTTGAATCAACGCCATGAGGGCGAGCCAGACCATATTGTTGAAGCCATCAAAATGGTCATTGCTGCTTTGCATGGGTAAAGTCACATGCTGACATACCTCTGTTGGGTTGTTCCAGCGACCACCTTGCCCGCCCTTGGACCCCTATAGAATCCATTGATATGGAGCGCATTCAGTCGATTAACCCTGGCCGTCTTGCGTGGTGTTGCGCAGATCGCGGCATCACGGTGGATGAGTGCGCGTCTGAAGTGGGCATTCTTGCGGCCAATTTGGCCAAGGTCATGGCAGGTGAACCGGGCCTCACGTTCAACCAACTGCGCAAGCTGGCGGACTATTTCGGTCGCGGTGTTCTCTTTTTTCTGGAGCCTGAGCAGGTGGATGCGGCCCAGGTGCACTCCCCGCAGTTCCGCACGCTGGCAAACCAGAAGCCTGAGCTTTCTGTACGCGTCAAGGCATTGATAGAGCGGGTGGAACGACAGCGCGCCGTTTACCTGAGCTTGCGGGAAGAATTGGACGACGCGGATCTTCCGCGCTACAGCCCGCCTGATCTCGCCAAACTGAACCCGGTCGAAGCAGCCCGTAAGGTGCGGCAGTGGCTTGGGCTGACGGATACCAATGACTTTGACAGTTACCGCCAGGCGGTGGAGGCCAAGGGGCTGCTGGTGTTTCGCAGCAATGGCTACAACGGTGGGTGGCAGATTGCCAAAGAGAGTCCGATTCTCGGTTTTTCTTTGTTTGACCCGGCGTGCCCGGTCATCGTGGTCAAGAAGCAATCCGCCGAACCTCAGCAGTCGTTTACCTTGATGCATGAGCTCGGGCATGTGCTGCTGCACAAGACCAGCTCCATTGACGACGACCGCGATATGCACTCCTACGACGGGCGCGAGCGCGAATCCAACGCCTTCGCCGGAAATCTGTTGGTGCCAGAGGCGTTTTTGCTGGGCATCCGCGATGCAGACCGACCCGTAGAGGTTTCGCAATTCGATGAGTGGCTGTTAAAGCAACGCAAGGCCTGGGGCGTGAGTTGCGAGGTGATTTTGCGCCGCCTGATGGACGCTGGGCGTTTGCCCCGTGACGACTATGCGGCCTATCGCAATTGGCGAAGCAACACTCTGACCGCAACGGACGACGGCGGCAGCCGCACCTATCGCAACCGGGAACCCAAACATGTTTTTGGCGACACCTATGTGCGCACGGTGCTGGACGCCCTGAGCGCCCGCCACATCACGCTGGCCAAGGCCAGCAGCTACCTTGACAACCTGAAGATCAAGGACATACACCTGCTGGAGCAACACTTTGCAGGTGTTTGACGCGTCATCCATGATTTACGCTTGGGACAACTATCCCTTGCAGCAGTTTCCCGGTTTATGGGAATGGATGGCGGGGGAAATTGACGGCAGCAATCTGGTGATGTCCAGCGTGGCGGTCGCTGAGGTTTCTCACATGGCCCCGGAATGTGCGCAGTGGCTAAGGGCTAGTAGCCTGAAAAAGATTGAGGTCAGCAACGCCATCGTGCAGGACGCATTCCGCATGAAGCAGCTTCTGGGAATAGCTGGGGACAGCTTTCACCCCAAGGGTGTTGATGAAAATGACTTGCTGATCATTGCCACGGCAGCAAATTGCAGCGCCGAATTGGTATCTGAGGAAAGCCGACAAAAACTCCCTGATCTACCTGCCAAGAGAAAGATTCCCGCTGTCTGCGCAATGGATGCAGTCGCAGTGAAATGCATCAGCTTCATTGACTACATCAGGCAGTCGAACGCGGTGTTTCGATAACCCCCGTCCATGAACGAAGCCGAAACCCGCGCCGAACACATTGACCCAGCGCTGGCAGTCGCTGGCTGGGGCGTGGTTGAAGGCAGCCGCATTCGGCGCGAGTATCCGATCACCCTTGGCCGTATCGAGGGCCACGGCAAGCGAGGCAAGGCGCTGACCGCTGACTACGTGCTGGAATACCGCAACACCAAGCTGGCAGTGGTGGAGGCCAAGGCGTGGGATAAGCCGCTGACAGAGGGTGTGGGGCAGGCCAAGGACTACGCGGGCAAGCTGGCCGTCCGCTTCACCTATTCCAGCAACGGCCAGGGTATTTACGGCATCGACATGGAGACGGGCGCCGAGGGCGCGTTAGCGCAGTACCCAACGCCCGAGGAATTGTGGAACCGCACCTTCGCCACCCATAACGCCTGGCGCGACCGCTTTGCCTCTGTGCCGTTCGAGGACAAGGGTGGATTCTTTCAGGGACGCTACTACCAGGATATTGCCGTTGAGCGGGTGATGGAGGCGATCGCCGACCACAAGCAGCGCATCCTGCTGACGCTGGCTACCGGGACGGGCAAAACCTTCATTGCCTTCCAGATTGCCTGGAAGCTGTTCCAAAGCCGCTGGAACCTGACCGACTGGAAGACCAAGGACGAGCCTACCCGGCGCCCACGCATCCTGTTCCTGGCTGACCGCAACATCCTCGCCAATCAGGCATTCAATGCCTTTTCGGCCTTCGACGACAAGGCGCTGGTGCGCATCGACCCGGCGGACATCCGCAAGAAGGGCAAGGTGCCGAAGAACGGCAGCATCTTCTTCACCATCTTCCAGACCTTCATGAGCGGGCCACCGAAGGACGGCCACCCCTCGCCCTATTTCGGCGAACCGGTGTTCGTCTACTCGCTCAAGGACGGCATCAATGACGGCTTCCTGACGCCGTTCCGGGTGAAACAGATTGCCACGACGCTGGATGAGTATGTTTACACGCCCGACGACATGGTCGTCGAAGGCGAGATCGAGGCCGGCAAGCGCTACGAGGAAGCCGACTTCAACCGGATCATTGAGATCAAGGAGCGTGAGAAGAAGCGGGTCGAAATCCTTATGTCGCAGATCAACCAACGGGAGAAGACGATTGTGTTCTGTGCGAACCAGGCGCACGCGCTGGTGATCCGGGACTTGATTAACCAGATGAAGACCAGCGCTGAACCGCTCTACTGTGTACGCGTAACAGCAGATGATGGCGGCCTGGGTGAGCAGTACCTGCGGGATTTTCAGGACAACGAGAAGACCATCCCGACCATCCTGACCACGTCGCAGAAACTCTCGACCGGTGTGGACGCCCGCAATGTACGCAATATCGTGCTGCTGCGGCCGATCAATTCGATGATTGAGTTCAAGCAAATTATCGGGCGCGGCACCCGCCTTTTTGATGGCAAGGACTACTTCACGATCTACGATTTTGTGAAAGCGCACCACCATTTCAGCGACCCGGAATGGGATGGCGAACCGATTGAGTCAGAGGTTTGTACCAAGTGCGATGCAACGCCGTGCCAGTGCGCGAAGCCACCACCACCGGAGCCTTGTGCCAAGTGTGGAAAGACCCCATGCGTTTGCGCCAAAGAACCGTGCCCCAAGTGCCATCAGCAGCCCTGCGTGTGCATCAAAAAGGCGAAAGTGATGCTGGCCGATGGCAAATCCCGCCACATTCAGCACATGGTGGTCAGCAGCTTTTGGCACCCGGACGGCACGCCCATGTCGGCGCAGCAGTTCATGGAAGCGCTGTTTGGCAAGCTACCCGACTTCTTCAAGGATGAAGACGAGCTGCGCGCTCTTTGGAGCGTGCCGGATACCCGCAAGAAGTTGCTGGAAGGGTTAGCGGAAAAAGGCTTTGGCAAAGACCAACTGGCGGAAATGCAGAAGATCATCGATGCCGAGAAGAGCGACCTGTTTGATGTACTGGCCCATGTGGCCTATGCCCTAGAGCCGTTAACCCGCGAAGAGCGCGCCGACCGGGCGATGGCGGTGATCAGCACCCACTTCAATGCCCGCCAGCAGGTGTTCCTTGATTTTGTGTTGTCGCACTACGTCGCCGAGGGCGTAGATGAACTTGATCAAGCCAAACTGCGGCCACTGCTTTTATTGAAGTACCACGACTCGATTACCGATGCGGTAGCCGACCTGGGTAAGCCGGAAGAGATTGGAAAGGTGTTCAGCGGGTTTCAGCGCTATCTGTACGAAGAAGAAGTTTGATTCTTGCGCCGCTGATACGCTATTGTTTTAAGAGCGAAGGCGGCAGACATTGACGATCCTGCGGCGCGCGAGCAGTCACCCAACGACCACCAGCGCGGTCATGCCACGCGCCCTCACGGGTTTCTAAATAAGGCGTTATGCAAAGTGGCCTACGCTGGAAACGGTCGCACAGCCGTCGGCGCTCCCCGGTCGCGGGTACACGCCCTACGCGCCGCCGTCTGCGCGCCCCGGTGATGTGCGTAGGGCGTGGCATTAGTCAGGCGCTTCGCGCAGTGTGTTTGGTCAGTGGCCTACGGCCAGTCATGTTGCGCCTGCCCCCGCCCACCCTGGGCCTCGCCGCTGCGCGGCATAGGCCCGCGCGGTCTGCCCCCCGAGGGGGCGCCCTCAGCCCGCGCGCAAACGGGGGGGCTGACGCGCCGCCACTCAATACGCGCTGTCATTTATGGAGTTGCGCCGCCTCACAGTGGTGCTTGGGCTACAAGACGGGGTTTATTTTCAGAGATCAAAATGCAAAGTTTTGATCCTAGTGCTAGCCCGGTGCTAGCCCAAAAAAATCCGCTACGATTTAGGTAGCGGACTTTCCTTTACTGACATGGTGCCGGAGAGATGAATCGAACACCCGACCTTCTCATTACGAATGAGCTGCTCTACCGACTGAGCTACACCGGCTTTTTTTGAATTCAGCTTTCAATTATAGCCCGGCGTAGCAGGCGGCTTTGTTGCACTGGGACGGCTGTTTGTCAATTCGCCACCAGCACGTTGCCTTCAATCTTTACCCGGTCACCCATTTTGAAAGGGGGCGGCGTGGCGTAGGTGACGGTTTGTGTGCCGCCGCTTTCAAGGCGGGTCACCACTTCGTAGTGGGTCTCTTTCTTGATGTTTCTTTCGAACTCGCGGCCAGCGAGTGCGCCGCCTACAGCGCCCAGAACCTGGGCTGCGGTTCTGCCGCGACCATCGCCGATCTGGTTGCCCAGCACGGCACCTGCAAGGCCGCCGCCTATCAGTCCGATGTAGCTGCCCTCACCTTTGACTTGAATGGCGTTAATGGCTTCTACCGTGCCGCAATTCGCGCAAACGCGGGCTGGCAGGGTAGTAACGTTGGCAGGGCGTACTGCGCCTGTGGCCACAATTGATTCACGCAGCACCGATTCGATCTCGCGATTGCCTGCTCGTAAGTTGGCTGTTACGCGTGAATCTGGTGCAATGCGGTCACGCGTCTTGATGGTATAGCTGCCCTGGTAGTTTCCAGCGGTGGTTTCGTCGAGAAAGACCTTGCCCTGCATGCCATTGACGCGCACGCTGGCCTTGCCGCCAGGTGTACCGGCAAGCGTGAAGAACAACTCCGAGCCTGGCTCTATGCGGCTGATCGGCGCGACGGTGAAGCTTTCAATTCGCGGCGCAAGACCCGAGGGCACACTGCCCGACTGGGAGCGCCACGGCGCGCCTGCCAGCAGCGATTCGTCCAGCACGGCAGTGGCTACTTCGTTGCCCAAGCGCAGGTTGGCTGTCACCATGCTGGCGGCAGAAATCCAGTCGTAGCTTCGAATGGTGTAGGAGCCGACGTACACTCCGGGCTCCACTTCGGGGAGCAGGTACTGACCATTGATACCGTCAATATTGATACGCGCATCGGCACCTGGTGTGCCGTAGAGCGTGAAGACCATTTCGCTGCCGGGGCTGAGGCGCTCGACCTGCTTCACGTCAAAGCCGCTGATGGTCGGCGATGCATAACGTTGTTGTGCCAACGCCGTTTGCGGGATGAAGGCCAGCTGGCCAACGGCCAGTACTGCGAACAGTATTTTCAGGGCGCTCAAGCGTATGTGAGCTAAGTTCATGATGTTTCTTCCTTTTTTTGTGCGGCTGCTTCTATAGCCGGTAGCGCCGCGATTAAAAACAGATGTCATCGCGATTATTTGTACCGTTTAACAGGGCGCTTTGCGACACGCGGATTTCTCCTACAGTGTCACGCGCCAGAGCAGAAGTTGTTGTGCTGCAAAAACAAAAAAGGCCGCCTCAGCGGCTTTTTTACGACCCTTTCGCGGCCTTTTTCGGAGTCATTGAGTTGCGACTACTTGCCGAGGTGATAGCTGGTGACCCGCTCCACCTCGTTCTTTAATCCCAGGATCACGCTGACGCGCTCGTGCAGTTTGGTGGGCTGGATGTCGAGAATGCGCTGCGGTGCACAGTACCTTTTTATTGCTGGCCTGCGAGAGCCCGGGTGACTACTTCGTGCGTGTCTTTGCTTAAATCGGTTTTGGCCGCCACGCGGCTGATCGCTTCGCGCGCTGCGCTGCGGTAGGGCTCGGCCAGTTTGCTCCAGCGGTCTAGCGCGCGTGCCAAGCGTGCGGCGACTTGCGGGTTCATGGCATCCAGCTCTATCACGCGGTCGCTCCAGAACACATAGCCTGCGGCATCAAGCCGATGGAAGGCGGCGGGGTTGCCGCAATAGCTGCTGATGACGCTGCGGGCGCGGTTCGGGTTACGCAGGCTGAAGTCGCTGTGCTTCATTAAGGCTTTGACGACAGGCAGGATGTTGCCATTGCGGTCAGGGCTGCCAGATTGCAGGCTGAACCATTTGTCGATGACCAGCGCTTCGTCCTTGAACATCGCATGAAAGCTTGCCAGCGCCTGGCTTGCTAACGCATGACCGCTGGCGACCAGTGCCGCCAGCGCATTGAAGCGGTCTGTCATGTTGCCAGCACTGTTGAAGCGTTGCAGCGTTTTGTCGGGCCAACTAACATCACCAGTACTGGCATCACCCGACTCTCGGCTGGCAATGCACAAGTAGGTGAGCGCCATACCTGCCAGTGCGCGGCGGCCTGATGAGGTGGCATCGGGCGTGTAGGCACCGGTGTTCATATTCGCCATGTAAACGCTTTCCCAATCGGCCTTGAGCGCTGTTGCCAGTTGCGTACGCATGGCCTCCCGCACGGCGTGAATCAGTTGCGGATCCACCACCTCAAGCTGCTCGGCAATGTAGGTCTCAGACGGTAATGTCAGCACCAGCTCTTTAAAGGCTGCATCAAGGTCTGTTTTGTGCAAAACAGCCTGCATGGCGGCCAAATAGGCCTCATTTAGCGGTGTATTTAGGGCTGTAGCCCAATCAATACGGGCGTAACTAGCTACTGAATTAATAGCAAGTAGTGCAGCACGTAAGCCTAAGCGTTGGCCTGCTTCCCAGCGGTTGAAGGGGTCGCTGTCGTGCTTGAGCAGGTGCAACAACTGTGCGTCGCTGTAGTCAAAGTCCAGCACCACCGGGGCGGTAAAGCCGCGCAGTATGGACGGCACGGGTTCAGCGGTGATGCCGGTGAAGGTAAAGCTGCTTGTTGGCTGCGTGAGCACAACGGTGTGGCTGCCCATACCTTCAGTTGTCCCTTCACCTTTGCCTTCACCGTCAGCAGGGTAAGCCAAGTGCAGTGGCAAATCCTGACCGTCTGCACCCAGCAAACCAAGGCCCACCGGAATCACAAACGGTTCTTTGACGTTTTGGCCTGTGGTGGGCGCGCAGCTCTGTGTGAAAGTGAGGGTGTAGGTGCTGGCAGCCGCGTCGAACACGCCCTGCGCATGGACACGCGGCGTTCCGGCCTGGCTGTACCAGCGCTTGAACTGCGGCAACAGGCGCGCCAGCCTTGACACCGGATTGGCATCGGCAATGGCCTGCGCAAAATCGTCGCAGGTCACGGCGTGGCCATCGTGGCACTCGAAGTACAGGCTCATGCCTTTGGCGAAGCCGTCCCTGCCAGATTGTCCGGCCCCGTTGGTAGCGAGCGTCTGCATCATGCGCACGACCTCAGCACCTTTTTCGTAAATCGTGACGGTGTAGAAGTTACTGATCTCGACATAGCTGTCGGGCCGCACCGGGTGCGACATCGGACCTGCGTCTTCGGGGAACTGCGCGGTGCGCAGCACACGAACGTCCTCTATGCGTTTGACGGCGCGTGCTGATGGTTCAGCGCACAGGTCCTGTGAAAACTCTTGATCTCTAAAAACCGTCAAGCCTTCTTTAAGTGACAACTGAAACCAGTCGCGGCAGGTGACGCGGTTACCCGTCCAGTTGTGAAAATACTCGTGGCCCACCACGCTTTCGATGTTTGAAAAATCAGCGTCCGTTGCTGTGGCTTGATTGGCCAGCACGTACTTGGTGTTGAAGATGTTCAGGCCCTTGTTTTCCATGGCGCCCATGTTGAAGTCGCTGGTCGCCACGATCATGAAGCGCTCTAAATCCAGCGGCAAGCCAAAGCGCACTTCGTCCCATGCCACCGAGTGCATCAGTGAGGTCATGGCGTGCTCGGTTTTATCCAGGTCGCCGGGGCGGACATAAACCTGCAAGGTGTGGTCTTTGCCTGCGCGCGAGGTGATGCGCTGCTCACGGCTGACGAGTTGCCCGGCCACCAGCGCAAACAGGTAGCAGGGTTTTTTATGCGGGTCTACCCACTTGGCGAAATGCCTGCCGCCCTCAAGCTCGCCGCTCTCAATCAGGTTGCCGTTAGACAGCAGTACCGGGTATTGGGCTTTGTCAGCCCGCAGCGTGACGCTGTACATCGCCATCACATCGGGGCGGTCTAAAAAGTAAGTGATGCGCCTGAAACCCTCGGCCTCGCACTGCGTGAAAAACGATTCGTTGCTCACATACAAGCCCATCAGCTTGGTGTTTTTCGACGGGTTGGTGGTGGTGAAAATCTCCAGCTCAAATTCATCGGGCAAATCACTGAGCACCAGTTGGTTGCCGTCCATCTTGAAAGACGTACCCTGGCCATTGACCTGCACACGCGCCAGGTTCAGCCCGTCACCGTCCAGCTTCAATGGCTGCGCAGGCACATCCAAGTTGCGGCGCAACTTCATTTTGTTGAGCACGCGCGTTTTGGTGGGGTCGAGGTCAAAGCACAGGTCTACCGTGTCTATCCAGTAGGCGGGCGGGGTGTAGTCGGCACGGTTAATGGTTATAGCCGGAGCTTGACCTTCACGAAGCATAGGGGTCTCCAATTGAAAAGTAGTTGTGTTCATATTTACTGAAGAGATTTCTGCCACACTAAATGTAGCGAGGTCATGCTCTGTGCGTAGGCAAATTCAATTGCTGTCGAAAGATTATCGCCAGCCCGCAGTTTTTCTAGCAAAGTAAAAAACGCCTTCGGGTTAGACACGCGCAGCCACTCTACAAACATGCCCGACTGTCTATAAAACATTGGCCATGCCATGCCGTTAAGACTTGGTGGCAAGCGTGTCCAGCAGCTGTTTTCATCACTGGCTTGAAAGACCTGGCCATCTCGGATAGCTTGCATTGCCACTGAACGCAGTATTTTTTCCGCGCCACCGCCGTTTGCGCTTTCAACTGCCAAACCTTCAGTCCACCACCGGGGCGTGCAGTGAACGCCGTGTTGACACCAAAAGGCATGAACCAATTCATGCGTGAAAACGGGCAGTAAACGGTCTTCGGCTTCAAGCGTATTAGCTTTAAGTAAAATCAGATTACCGCGCCCACGTGCCTCGGCTCGGGCTTGTCGATTAAAAGCGTATTTCTCGTAGCAAACATCGCTGGCGCAAAGGTAAACCTGAGGTGCAGTTTGCAGTTTGCCGCCAAGCTTGGTTTCGATCTGCAGGATGGCTTGTGCGTAGTGCGCCGCCAGCATTTCTGCACTTGACTTCGCTTCAGGCTCGTAATGCACCCGCCCATCTGATTGCAGGGTATCAAATCCTTGCAGGGGCAAAAGCTCAAGATAGGCGGCTCTGACCACAGCAGAGCAGCCGGTCAGCAGGCTAACCGTGACAAAGCAAATCAGCCGAAAAAAGCGCAAACCTTTTGGGGTTTTCATGGGCAAACAACAACCGACGCTACGGTACAAAACATCACACGCCCGTATCAGGGCAAGCCTCGATAAACGGGTTCAAATCTAGGTCTCTAGAGCAGCCTTCGCAATTGTCGTCACGCATGTTCAACATGTCTAAGGCCTGATAAAAAATGAGCAAGTCACGGGCTTTAACTCATATCAAGGATTTTCATCCCCGCCACGGCTGAGGCTTTTAGTAACTGCCGGTCTGCTGAGACCATCAATTCGCAATTTGCGGTTCGCGCGCACGCCAAATGAATGGCGTCAAGCGTTCCCAACGGCGTTGCCAGTTGTTCGATCAATTCACTGGCGTAGCCGAATACGGCTTCAGATATTGCAAGGTATTTCCAGGTGCCCCTGGCCAACTCCAGCATGACCTGCTGCTCTGAAAGCTGAACCACTTCATGCGTGATCGAATTCTCGCGAAGCCGCCTGCGCAGCACTGATTTGAGTTCTGTGAGGGACAGCGACGAAAGCACGCATTGATGGCTATCTGACATCAAAAACGCCTCCAGTTCAGGAGTTTTGACCTCCCTCACAAAGCGTTTGGCGAGTGCGCTGGTATCAATATAGGCCAGTGCCTTCATCAACTGCCACGCCGATCACGCTCTTGTCGAATCAGTACTTCGCTGGGGACGTTCAAGGCTGGCGACATCTCCCGCAACCAGGCGAGGGATTCGAGTTTTGGTGGGGCGGACACGGGCAGTATGCGAGCGATAGGTTCGCCATTTGAGACCAGAACAAGTTCGTGCTCACGTTCGAGCGTGTCCTTCAAATGCGGGATGGTGCTTCTAAATTCGCGTACGTTCATTGTTTGCATTTCGTGTCACCATTTAAATAATCGTGTCACAATTGTACTGCCGAACCACAAACGCATCAAACACCCTGCTTCAAACTAGCCTCAATAAACTGATCCAGATCCCCATCCAGCACCTTTTGCGTAGCCGACGTTTCGTAGTTGGTGCGCAGGTCTTTGATGCGGCTGTTATCCAGCACATAGCTGCGAATCTGGTGGC
>JBKJOH010000049.1:0-3217 GCA_046593295.1 Polaromonas sp.
TCCAACGGGTAGTGCAGCCGTTTTAGCACCTTGCGCAGCTCGCCTATCATCGCCATTGGGGTCGTCTCTGTCATGCCGATATTGTCAAGCATGGCTTACTGCGACAGAACCTTTTTGGGAGCTTCAAAAGTAGTTTTCAAGCCGTTTTTGAGGCTATTTTCGCGCTCTAGCCCAATCAATACGGGCGCAACCAGCTACCGAATCAATAGCAAAAACTTTTACGATTCAACCCAACGCCTAGACCGCCCCACCGCCTCATGCCAGCGTGCCAGCTTTGCGAGACGTTCATCCACGCTGATTTGCGGTTCGAATGTTTTGTCGATTTGCCAGAGCGCGGCAAACTCGTCGGTACTGGCCCAAAAACCAACCGCCAGCCCTGCCAGATACGCTGCGCCCAGCGCGGTGGCCTCTAGCACTTTGGGCCGCACTACGGCAACGCCTGAAAAGTCGGCTTGCATCTGCATCAGCAAGTCATTTTTACTCGCGCCGCCATCCACGCGCAGGGCTTTTAGGGGTAAGCCTGCGTCCAGGCTCATAGCGGTCAACACATCGGCGCTTTGCAGGGCGATGGCCTCTAGTGCGGCTCTGGCGATGTGCGCCTTGGTTGTGCCGCGCGTCATGCCCAGCAGTGCGCCGCGCGCATACGGGTCCCAGTACGGCGAGCCCAAGCCTGCGAAGGCGGGCACCAGATACACGTCACCGGTATCTAGCACGCTGGCAGCAAGCGCCTGCACGTCTGCGGCTGACTGGATGATTTGCAGGCCGTCGCGCAGCCACTGGATGGTGGCACCGCCCATGAAAACGCTGCCTTCTAGGCAATACGTGGCCTGCGCTTTCGCCTTCGCGTCAAGCTGCCAGCCGACGGTCGTCAGCAGCTTGTTCTTCGATGCCACCGGTTGGCCGCCCGTGTTCATCAGCATGAAGCAGCCCGTGCCGTAGGTATTTTTGGCCATGCCGGGCTCAAAACAAACCTGGCCAAAGGTGGCGGCTTGCTGGTCGCCCGCGATGCCTGCAATCGGGATGGCCGTACCCAGCAGCGCCGCATGAGTAGCGCCCACCACGCCACTGCTGGCCACCACTTCAGGCAGCACGGCGCGGGGAATATTGAAGAGCGCCAGCAGCTCGTCGTCCCACTGTAGGGTGTGCAGGTTAAACAGCATGGTGCGGGAGGCGTTGCTCACGTCAGTCACATGCACGCCGCCTTGGGTGAGGTTCCACACCAGCCAGCTGTCTATCGTGCCAAAGGCTAGCTCGCCTTTTTCGGCTTTGCTACGCGCGCCGGGCACGTTCTCTAACAGCCATTGCAACTTAGTGGCCGAGAAGTAGGCATCGAGCACCAGCCCGGTTTTTTGTTGGATCATGTCTGCATGACCCGCTTGGCGCAGCTCGTCGCAGCGGCTTGCGGTGCGCCGGTCTTGCCAGACGATGGCGTTGTACACGGGCTGGCCGGTTTTGCGATCCCAGAGCATCGTGGTTTCTCGCTGGTTGGTGATGCCGATGGCGCTGATGGACGATTGGCGATCAGTCAATGCTATAGATTCAGTAGCTGATTGCGCCCGTATTGATTGGGCTACAGCCGTATTTGGCATCATTTTCAGGCATTTTTTGGCTACTTCGAGCTGCGTCGACCAGATTTCACGCGCATCATGCTCCACCCAACCGGGCTGCGGAAATATTTGTGCAAACTCTTGCTGCGCCTGCGCCACCACCGCCCCCGCGTGGTCGAACAGCATGGCGCGGGAGCTGGTGGTGCCCTGGTCGAGTGCGAGGATGTAGCTCATCTACAGAAGGTTACCGCAATCAATCAGGCCCCGGCATGCGGATATACCATCACTGCTTCAGGAGCACCCACATGACAGCACATACACCAGAGCAGAATCAAAATATTGCCACGAATATCGCATTTATTGGCGGCGGCAACATGGCCAGCGCCATCATTGGCGGGCTTATCAAGCGCGGCCTAGCTGCCAGCCAGATCCAGGTCGTCGAGCCTTTTGACGAGCAGCGCGCCAAGCTCAAGCAGCAGTATGGCTTGCAGGCTGAAGCGGCCCCCGGCGCGGCGCTGGCCAGCGCCACCATCGTGGTCTGGGCCGTCAAGCCGCAAACCTTCAAGGATGCCGCACTGGACACCCGCTTTCACACCAAAAAAGCCCTGCATTTAAGCGTGGCCGCAGGCATACGCTCGGACAGCATTGCCCATTGGCTGGGTTGCGAGCGCATCGTCCGCTCCATGCCCAATACACCGGCACTGATAGGCAAAGGCATGACCGCGCTGTATGCGCGTGATGCCGTCACACCCCTTGATAAGCTGGCGGTGGAGAGCGTGATTAAAACCACGGGCGAATTCGTCTGGCTCGATGATGAAGCGCAGCTTGACGCCGTGACTGCGCTGTCAGGCTCGGGCCCGGCCTATGTCTTTTACTTTATCGAAGCCATGATTGAGGCTGGCGTGTCCATGGGACTGAGCCGGGAGCAGGCGCACAAGCTGGCAGTCGGCACCTTTGTTGGCTCCTCTGCTCTGGCCAAGGCATCTGATGAGCCGCCGGAAATCCTGCGCGCACGGGTCACGTCCAAGGGTGGCACCACCTATGCGGCCATCACCTCAATGGAGCAGGACAACGTCAAAACCCTGTTTATGCGGGCCATGCACGCAGCCAGGCAGCGGGCACGCGAGTTGGGCGACGAGTTTGGCGCGAGCTGAATAAAAGCCACAGTCAACCGAAATTCAGGGGCAGGCGTTATGGAAGGGTCCTGCTGCCGCCGTTAGCCGTTAAAGTTAGCGACAGAGGCAAAAGCAAGTCCCTTCACCTCGTTTACCTCGTTTACCTTTGGAGCTAATATGAAAAAACTCATCTCTATCCTCGCCAGCGCTGTTGTTCTGGCTTTGCCTCTGGCCGTGGTCTCCACGCCAGCCAGCGCCCAGGCACCAGCCGCAGCGCCTTCAGCCGCACCAGCCGCAGCACCTGCTCAAAAAGCTGCTCCTGCTGTTAAAGCAAAAGCAAAAGCAGCCAAAGGCAAGCACAAAGCAAAGCGCAAAGCCAAAGCAGCCAAGCCAGCGTAAATTGCTTGTCTGATGCTGTAATCGGCATCAGCCGATAAAAAGGTTCTGTCGCAGTAAGCCATGCTTGACAATATCGGCATGACAGAGACGACCCCAATGGCGATGATAGGCGAGCTGCGCAAGGTGCTAAAACGGCTGCACTACCCGTTGGAAGTC
>JBKJOH010000087.1:0-4049 GCA_046593295.1 Polaromonas sp.
GTCGTTTGTGTCGGTGGCAGCTTTAGCCCGAATATCCCGGAACTCAAAATCCGCCTTGGCTAGATTGCGCGCATTATCGAATCGTGATCGCAAGGCAAAAGAACTAACAGGCTGACCGTTTTCGTCTTGAACCAGCCAGGCACTGATAGCCCGGCGCGGTCGTTCGTTGATTCTGGCAATGACGGCAGCCAGCTCGCCAGTAACTTCAATGCCCAACCGTGCCCCTGTTTTGTTCTGAACAATCCAAAGCGCACCATCACGGATATCGGTTCGTTTCAGCTTGAGCACATCGGCTGGACGCTGCCCGGTCAGCAGGGCTAGATCCATTGCATCGACCACAGTGAAATGCGCTTGGGCTTTCACCAGGTCAAACTCTGCATCTGTGATGTATCTAGAGCGCCCAACTTCTTTGAAGCCTTTAACCCCTTGGCACGGGTTCTGGAGCGCCGTGTAACCCCACTCACGAGCTTTGTTGAAGATGTGAGAGAACAAAGCCTTTTCCCGATTGGCTCGAACCTTTGCAACCTCGCCGCGAATGTCCATGTATTGCCGAATATGCATGGGTGCAATCCCATCCATAGGCACCAGAGCAAAAACTTTGAGTAGGTTGGCGAGCTCTTTTTCATTGTCTTTGCGAGTCTGGATGCTCTTGGTTGGGAACACCTCGCGGACATAGCGCCGCGCCACGACAGAAAACAGTTTTGTGGAGTCGTCTTCACGTACACCCTCACGTTGTGCCCATAAGCGTAACAACTCAGCGCGATCACTTGAGAGTTTTGTCCAAATGCGCGGTGCTGTGCCGCTCACGTGATACCAGGTCTTGCCCTTGCGATGAAAGCGAGGTGGATCATCATGATTTGATTGGCGACGACGGCCCATTAGGCAGCCCTCAACGCGTTGAAGTTAGGCTGTGGCCTTGACGGTTCTTCGACCCCACCGCAGCCGAGCATTTTCTCTGCGTATTTGCGCGCCAATATTGGGCGGCGATTGCCATTGATTTCAAAGCGCCAGCCCTTGGAACTTAGCCAGGCAATCTGCCGGGCAGGGAGCTTGAAGCCTGTAAGCGTGATCACTTCGTCAGGCATCAAAAAAAACGGGTTTACGTCAGTGGACATGGCGCACCACCCAATCACGTAACAGATGATTAAATATTTTCCGGCTCATGCGACTTCCTCGATTGTCTGCAGGGTCGAATAAGGCCCGCTGTGAAATCTCTCTGGAATAACGCCAACGGTGTGCACGATGATTGCACCGGGCACAAGGAACACAAGGTAGGGAGACTTAAGAACCTCCCCTGTTGCATGCACCACAAGACGACCCGACTTCCGGATAACGTCTCCCACCCCAAAGGTGCGTTTGACCCACTCGGGTAAATTGATCCATGCGCAGACTGATCGGCTTGTTCCATTGAGACCCCCTTTTCCAAATAAACGTAATCCCTTGGGGAAGTCAGTGAACTCCCCCATCTTGCTGACATATTTCATGAGATAGCCAACGCCAGTTTTTGCTATTTGCGTGTTGGTCATGCCGTGAGGCCAGAACGCTTTTCGACGACCGCAAGGAACGTCCCACTTGGGCATTTCGACGCCGCGAGGAAGCCAAGCAATAAGGTGGTAATGCACGACGTGGTCGCCCGTACGTTCTGCGCGCTTAGGTTGGATTTCAGCTACGCGTACAAATCGACACTCGATGCCTCGGGCTTTGCAAAGACGATTAAACCGGTCGGTTGCACGAGAAATGTGATCTGGTGCCCACGCATCCGCTTCGGCATAGGTCAGCGTGATAAACCAAGGAACGTCAGGCCGAAAGCCAGGACGGGGCAGGCTAAGCTGATTTGCTGCAGCCCAAACGCTCTTGCGCATACGCTTGACTCGTCGCTCAGAGCAAGACCTGCGATCAAGATTGATAAGGAAGTCTGAGTTAGGACTTGTTTTAGATAGGACAAGCCCAGGGGACGGCTTCGCCGCCCCGCTGCCCCAGCTACGCTGGGGGCCACCGGGCAGCGCAGCCGAAGAGCTGGAAGTTGCAGAGGAACTTTGAAGGAATTTCATGTCCCCTATTAAAAGGGGACTTTATCTTCCTGTCAAGGGACTTTAAATTCCTTTAGTCAACTAAAGCGCGTTTATCAATCTTGAGCGTTGTTTTTTCATCGCCAGAGACAAGTTTCCAGAAGTTCGACACGCTTTGAATGACTTTTAATGCGTTTGTTCTGTCCGCATCGGGACCATATTCAGGAAAGACCTCGCTGATCTTGATCCCCAAAATCCCCTCGTACTTCGCAATCGTCCTTTTGCTGTGTACCAGGTACAGCACCCGCCAGCCGAAGTGAAATCCGACCAGGTACATCCCCAGAGCTGACTCCAGCTCGTCGATCTGGAACCCTCCTTGACGGATCGTGCGATCTAGCAGCGCATAACGTTCCACAGCCTCCTTCGTAGAGGGAGGAGGGGTTTTGGTCTTTGGTGGTTTGGGCGTGGTGTTTTTAGCCATGCCGAGAGCATACGATAAAAGGGGATCTGAGCGCCCCTCCAAGAGCTGTTAGCTATCGACGCGTGCTGGTTACGCTTCGCTACATGGGGTTGCACCCCATACCCCGTGCCTGCAGCCCCCAAAGGGCCCCCCGGCTAATACCGTCACCAAGGGCTTTGCGACGGCCTGCGACCTTCTACAAAGACCGCTCAGGCACAAGGAGTTCAGAAAGAAGATTCGCTACGCAAAAACTTGAGTTTGTAGAGGCCCGATGCCGCAAGTGTTTGATACGACTAGAAATATGCAATGTCTCATAATCCTTTGGTCGTAGGTTCAAGTCCTACACGCCCTACCATTATTTTGTTAATTGAATCAAGGACTTATCGGTAATTCGCTAAGTCTTTTTTTTCGTTAGTCGGTTTTACGACACCTCACAAGATTCCCATGGCCCTCAAAAAATCCGAACTTTATTCATCCCTTTGGTCCGGCTGTGACGAACTGCGCGGCGGCATGGATGCCAGCCAGTACAAGGACTACGTGCTGGTGCTGCTCTTCATCAAGTACGTCAGCGACAAATACGCCGGCCAGCCCTTTGCCCCCATCACTATCCCCAAGGGGGCCAGCTTTGCCGACATGGTGGCGCTCAAAGGCAACAGCGAAATCGGCGACCTGATCAACAAGCGCATCATCGCCCCGCTGGCGAATGCCAACAAACTGTCAGACCTGCCGGACTTCAATGACGCCACCAAGCTGGGCACCGGCAAGGAGATGGTGGAGCGGCTCACCAACCTGATTGCCATTTTTGAAAACAAGGCGCTCGACTTTTCCAAAAACCGGGCCGATGGGGACGACATTCTGGGCGACGCTTATGAATACCTGATGCGCCACTTCGCCACCGAGAGTGGCAAGAGCAAAGGCCAGTTCTACACCCCGGCCGAGGTCAGCCTCATCATGGCGCGGGTCATAGGCATCCGTGAGGCCAAGACCAGCAATGCCACCACGGCCTATGACCCGACATGCGGATCGGGCTCCCTGCTGTTGAAAGTGGGCGACGAGGCCACCGCCAAGATCACCCTCTACGGCCAGGAAAAAGATGCGGCCACCAGCGGCTTGGCGCGCATGAACATGATCCTGCACGACAACCCCACTGCGCTCATCGTGCAGGGCAACACACTGGCCGACCCCAAGTTCAAGGATGGGGCCACCCTCAAGACCTTCGACTACGTGGTCGCCAATCCACCCTTTAGTGACAAACGCTGGAGCACCGGGCTGGACCCGGCGAATGATGCGTTTGAACGCTTCCAGTCCTTCGGCACGCCGCCCGACAAACAGGGCGACTACGCCTATCTGCTGCACATCGTGCGTTCGCTCAAGGCCACCGGCAAGGGTGCCTGCATCCTGCCCCACCGCGAAACAGCACGCCGTGCGGCAGGATGCACGCGCCCTTGCCGGTGCTCTTGAGCGAACGGACAATGTGCAGCAGGAACGCGTAATCGCCCTGCTTGGCCGGCGGCACGCCCCACGCAAAGCGCTGCCAAGGGTCACGCTCGGGGGTGAGTCCCACGCTCCACGTCTTGACC
>JBKJOH010000207.1:0-4004 GCA_046593295.1 Polaromonas sp.
TGCCCCTGGCCCTGTCAAACCTGGCGGCGCGCGACCAGGTCGGCGCGGCGCACATCCACATCACACGACACCTGGAGGTCGGGGGTTCACGCTTGACTGAGCTGGCCAGCAATGCAGGCATGAGCAAGCAGGCGATGGGCGATTTGGTCACGCAGTGCGAGGCGTGGGGGCTGGTGACGCGCGAGCCAGACCTGCTCGATAAACGCGCCCGGCAGGTGGTTTTCACGGCTTCGGGTCTGCTGTGGCTACAAGCTTTTGAGCGTGCCGTAGCGCAAGCTGAGAGCGAATTCAAACAGGCCGTGGGTGCAGATGTCGCCACCGTTGTGGCACTGGGCCTGGAGGCCTACGGCAGCGCTTGATACGGCGCACCGGGTGGTGTTAAAAAGGCCACTGTCCCAAAAGCCTAAAATTTCAGCAATACACTTGAGCAAAACAAGTGCCACCCCGGAGACAAACATGCGAATTTTGATTGCCGAAGACGACCAGGTTTTAGCCGACGGCCTGCTGCGCACGCTGCGGGCATCGGGCGCCGCCGCAGACCACGTAGCCAGCGGCACCGAGGCCGAGGCCGCGCTGCTGACCAACACCGAGTTTGACCTGCTGATACTCGATCTCGGCCTGCCGCGTATGCACGGGCTTGAAGTGCTCAAGCGTTTGCGCGCGCGCGGCTCGGCCTTGCCGGTGCTGATACTCACGGCGGCAGACAGTGTTGAAGAACGCGTCAAAGGTCTCGATTACGGTGCCGACGACTACATGGCCAAACCGTTTTCATTGCAGGAGCTTGAAGCGCGCGTACGGGCGCTGATACGCCGCGGCATGGGCGGGGCCAGCAGCACCATCAAGCACGGCCCGCTGGTGTATGACCAGGCTGGCCGCGTGGCCACGATTGACGGCCAGATGGTCGAGCTGTCAGCGCGCGAGTTGGGCCTGCTTGAAGTGCTGCTACAGCGCGCAGGCCGCCTCGTCAGCAAAGACCAGTTGATAGAGCGGCTCTGCGAATGGGGCGAAGAAGTCAGCAACAACGCGATAGAGGTTTACATACACCGATTGCGCAAGAAGATTGAGAAAGGCCCGATACGGATTGCGACCGTGCGAGGGCTTGGTTACTGCCTGGAGAAGATACCGGGCTAAAAAGCATTTATGGCCCTACGACTTTTCCAGCGCGAACGCCGCAGTCTTTTTGGCGAGATCCTTGACTGGATGCTCACGCCGCTGCTGCTGCTGTGGCCCATCAGCTTGGCGCTGACCTGGCTGATAGCGCAGAACATTGCCGGCAAGCCTTTTGACCGGGCGCTTGAATACAACGTCCAGGCACTGGCCAAGCTGGTGGTGGTGAAAAGCAACCAGGTGCAGTTCAACCTGACCGGCCCGGCGCGCGAGATTTTGCGCGCTGACGACACCGACCTGGTGTACTACCAGGTGCTCGGCACGCGCGGTGAATACCTGAGCGGTGAACGCGATCTGCCCGCCCCGCCGGACGAAGACAAACCCACCAACGGCGAGGTGCGCCTGCGTGAAGACCTGATCCAGGGGCAGGATGTGCGCGTGGCCTACACCTGGGTTAAGGTCGATCTGGCTAATGCTTCAGCATCGGCCTCAGCATCGTCGTCAGCACGCTCGCCGTCCTCTGTGCTGGTGCTGGTGCAGGTGGCAGAAACATTGGAAAAACGCAAGACTCTGGCGACTGAAATCGTCAAGGGTACGATGGTGCCGCAGTTCGTTACTCTGCCGCTGGCCGTGCTGCTGGTGTGGCTGGCACTGGTGCGCGGCATCAAGCCGCTGGCACAGCTTGAAAAACGCATTCGCGCACGCAAACCCGACGACATGAGTCCACTGGACGACACGGCGGTTCCAGAGGAAGTCGTGCCACTGGTGTCCTCCATCAATGATTTGCTGAGTCGGCTCAAGGTGTCGCTGACCACGCAAAGACGCTTTCTGGCCGATGCAGCGCACCAGCTCAAAACCCCGCTGGCCGGACTGCGTATGCAGGCTGATATGGCGCAGCGCGAAACCGATGCAGCAGAACTTAAAAAGTCACTCAAACAGATCGGTCAGGCTAGCATTCGCGCAACACATACCGTCAACCAGTTGCTGGCGCTGGCACGCGCCGAGACAACGGGCCGCAGCCTGGCCAAACAGGCCGTTGACATGGTGCTGATCGCCTCTGAGGTGATGGAGGACTCGGTGCCGCGCGCGCTTGAAAAGAAGATTGACTTGGGCTACGACGGCCCCGCTGCCGGTGAGCAGAACACCACCCTCGAAGGCAACCCGACGCTGCTCAAAGAGATGGTGCGCAACCTGTTAGATAACGCGATTGCCTACACACCTGAAAATGGCCGGGTCACGCTACGGCTGCTCACCGACCGCTTCAGCGGCGTGCTGGTGTTGCTGGTTGAAGACTCTGGGCCGGGCATCCCTGAGTCCGAGCGCGAGCTAGTGTTTCAGCCTTTTTACCGCGCCCTGGGCACCAACGTCGATGGCTCTGGCCTCGGGCTGGCGATTGTTTTAGAGATAGCCAACCAGCACGATGCCGCTATCAGCATTGAAGATGCCGAAGCACCGAATGGCCCCGGGACAAGAATTGCCGTGCGCTTTGCTGGAAAGACCTCACGCGCCAAAGCTTAACCTGTACTAAAGAACCTGTTTTAGGTCCAAAACCGGTTTGGGACCTGAAAAACAGCATTTTTGATGGCTAAAAATGGCTGTAGCCCAATAAATACGGGCATGACAAGCTACGTAATTTATAGCAAAGCTGATGCCACCCGCTGCTCAATCGCCCCAAACACCGACTGCCCGTCTTTGCCTTTGGCCTCAATGCGAATGGTGTCGCCGAACTTCATGAATTCTGTTTTCGGCTTGCCGTCTTCAATGGTTTCAATGGCGCGCTTTTCTGCGATGCAGCTGTAACCGTGGCTCCAGTCCTTGTTGCTCACGGTGCCTGAACCGATGACGCTGCCGGCGCGCACATTGCGGGTTTTGCAGATGTGGGCAATCAGTTGGCCGAAGTGAAAGGTCATCTCGTCGCCCGCATCGCACATGCCGACTTTGCGGCCGTTCCAGGTGCTTTGCAGCGTGAGGTGCAGGCGACCGCCCTTCCACACGTCGCCGAGCTCATCCAGCGTGACCGCAACCGGGCTAAACGCTGTGGCGGGCTTGCTCTGGAAAAAACCAAAGCCCTTGGCCAGCTCATCGGGGATCAAATGGCGTAGCGACACATCGTTGGCCAGCATGACGAGGCGTACGCCTTCAAGTGCCTGGTTTGGGCTGGCACCCATGGGCACATCGGCGGTGATAACGGCGACCTCGGCTTCAAAGTCAATACCAAAGGCTTCGCTGGCCACCACGATGTCGTCGCAGGGGCCAATAAAGTCGTCACTGCCGCCCTGGTACATGAGCGGGTCGGTGTAAAAAGTGGCGGGCACTTCGGAGTTGCGTGCCATACGAACCAGCTCAACGTGATTGATAAAAGCCGAACCGTCGGCCCACTGGTAAGCGCGTGGCAGTGGTGCCATGCACTGGGCTGCATCAAACGGAAAGGCATGACGCGCCTTGCCGTTGTTCAGCGTTTCATACAGGTCTTGCAGCTGCGGCGACATGAAGTTCCAGTCGTCCAGCACCTGCTGCAATTTGCTGGCGATACCAGTTGCATAATGCGCGGTAGACAGATCGCGTGAAACCACGATGAGCTGGCCGTCACGGGAGGCATCTTTGTAGGTAGCGAGCTTCATTAGTGTCCAGTGGTTTTTAAGATTACTTAAGATGACGATAGCATGAGCATGGCACAGCCCAACGGATCGCCGCCCTGGCCCCGGCTTGCAGTACTGGCAGGGCTGGTGGTGCTGGCGCACATGCTGTTGTTGCAGGTCGCCCCAGCGCGGCTGGGTACCCGATTTGACCGTGATGCCAGGGAAACCCGCAGCTTTGCAACGCGCAACATAGCGGCGCCGCCCGCACCGCCAACCCGGGCCGCAACACCTGCACCGATCGCCCCAGCCCCCCCCCAA
>JBKJOH010000301.1:0-4716 GCA_046593295.1 Polaromonas sp.
CGCGAACAACTCAGCGTCTGGGCTGACCGCAATACGGTCGAGATCATCAGCCAGGAAGGCGGCGACCCGGCAGCCGTGGCCTTTGATGCAGTCAGCGCCGGCAAGGCACGCGGCAAAGACGTGGTGCTGGTTGACACCGCAGGCCGACTGCCAACGCAACTCCATTTGATGGAAGAGCTGAAAAAAATCAAGCGCGTGGTGCAGAAGGCAGATGTAACGGCTCCCCACGAAATCCTGCTGGTCATCGACGGCAACACCGGTCAGAACGCACTGAGTCAGGTCAAGTCGTTTGACGATGCGCTGCAACTCACGGGCCTGATCGTCACCAAGCTCGACGGCACGGCCAAGGGCGGCGTGCTGGCAGCCATTGCGCTGTGGGCGCGCGAGCGGCAGGAGACGCAGCCGAATCTGAGGCCAGTGCCGGTGTACTTTATTGGCGTTGGCGAAAAGCTTGAAGACCTGGAAACCTTCAACGCACGGGAATTTGCGCAGGCGTTGCTGAGTTAATTAAGGGCATTACCCCAGAGGAATCATCAATGACCAGCTTTGCAAACCAGATTTTGCGTTTTTTTATCAAACTGGTGCTTGGCCTGGTGGCCGCCGTGTTTGCCGTCAGCTTGCTGGCAGCAGGGCTTATAGCGCTGGCGCTGAGTCTAATCAAGTGGCTCATAACCGGCAAGAAACCAGCGCTTGCGATTGCCTTCAGCCGATTCCGTCAATTCTCCCCGCCGAACAAATGGTCGGGCAGGTTCAGCCAAAAACGGCCTGAAACGAACGACGTGGTGGATGTAGAGGTGCGCGAAGTGCATGAAGCACGCAATGATGACAAGCGCCTGCCCTGAAGTCCTTAAAGTCTGAATCAGGGGTTTGTATGTATTGGCCTTTTGCTATCCGGCACATTGAACTTATTGTTTGGCACTCTCCCTAACAGAGTGCTAATATTTGGCCCTAGAACGAAGGAGTTTTGCTTGTGTCTTATGCTCTTGCCCCCCAAAACTTGACTACCGCCAAAAGCCTCAATGGCCTGTTTGCCGCGCCTATTGCGCCTATTTCGCCTGCAAACACCGTGGCGGGTGTCAACCCATGGTCGCTACTGCCTCCGCTGGGTAACCTGGATGCCTATATTTCGGCGGTTAACCGCCTGCCCATGCTGACACTGGAGCAGGAGCAGGAATTCGCCAGAAAACTCAAAGAAAACAACGACATAGAGTCTGCCGAGAAGTTAGTACTCTCTCACTTGCGCCTTGTGGTGTCCACTTCGCGCAAGTACCTGGGCTACGGCCTGCCGCACGGCGACCTGATCCAGGAGGGTAATATCGGCCTGATGAAGGCCGTCAAACGATTTGACCCCGATCAGGGCGTGCGCCTGGTCAGCTACGCCCTGCACTGGATCAAAGCCGAAATGCACGAGTACATCCTGAAGAACTGGCGCATGGTCAAGGTGGCCACCACCAAGGCCCAACGCAAGCTGTTTTTCAACCTACGCTCGATGAAGCAGGGCTTCAAGGACGATGCCGATGTGGCGACACACCGCGACACGCTGACCGAAGGCCAGATTGACTCGATGGCCAAAACGCTGAACGTCAAGCGCGAAGAAGTCAAGATGGAGCAGCGCATGTCAGGCGGTGACGTGCTGCTGGACCCAAGCCCCAGCGACGACGGCGAAGATGCCTTTGGCCCGATCGCCTACCTGGCCGACGCAACGCAGGAGCCGACCGCAGTGATGGCATCGCGCGCCCGCGATAGCCTGGCCAGTGACGGCATCGCAACTGCGCTGAACGACTTAGATGCCCGCTCGCGCCGCATCGTCGAAGAGCGCTGGCTGAACGTCAACGACGACGGCTCCGGCGGCATGACGCTGCACGACCTGGCAGACGAGTACAAGGTGAGTGCAGAACGCATTCGCCAGATTGAAGTCGCGGCGATGAAGAAGATGAAAAAGGTGCTGGCGGCTTACGCCTGATACCGCCAAGCTGGAAAAGCGGCATCGTTTTGATGTGATTTTAGGGCTGTAGCCCAGCAAATACGGGCGTGAGCAGCTATTGAATTTGTAGCGTCTAGCTTGCAGGAGGGCGGACTTGGAATGGGATGTGGGAGACCTGACCATTGACTCCCTCCTTTGGTGTTTTTCCAGTTAAGGCCGCAGCAATCAGCGGTGCCATGCTGACGGCATTGCTGGGGTGTGCAATGCAGTCGGTGCTCCAGATATGGCCCACGCCCGCCTCCTTGATGACGTGCAGAGCATCGCCGGCAAACAGGGCATGGGTCACCGCCACATCGACCGAGGCCGCGCCTGCTGCCAGCAGCAGGCGCGCGGCCTGCGCCAGGGTGTGGCCGCTGCTGGCCACATCGTCCAGCAGCACCACGGCGCGCCCGGCCACGTCCATGGCCGGCAGGGCGATTGCCACGTCCCGGTCACCGTTGCGGACTTTGCGGCAAACCCCGTATTCAAAACCGTGGCGCGAGGCCGCTTGGGCAATCCACTGCGCGGACTCTTGGTCCGGGCCTATCAGCAGAGGATGCGGCTGGTGAGCGGCAATCAGGTCAGCCAGCAGTGGCGCGCCACTCAGCACGATGGCCTCGCGCAGGGGGATGGCCTCTTGCAGTGTGGCGATGCGGTGCAGATGCGGATCGACGGTGATGACGGCATCAAACAGCTCCGCCAGGAAGCGCCCGATGATGCGCTGACTCACCACCTCGCCCGGGTTAAACGCCATGTCCTGGCGCATATAGGCCAGGTAGGGCGCCACCAGCGTCAGGTGCGTGGCGCCTAGCTCCCGCGCGCTGCGGGCCAGCAACAGCAACTCCGTCAGTTTTTCGTTTGGGTGATCCAGCGTGCGCAGCAGCACCACCCTCTCAGGCAGGCGGGCCGGCAGGCGCAGTTTGAATTCGCCATCGGGGAAGCGGTGGCGCTCGATCTGGGCGCTTTGCAGGCCGGCGGCCTGCGCAATGCGTGCCGCACTGGCCAGTTCTTCTTCAAAATAAAGCAGCAGGGTAGAGCCTATCATCAAAACTCCACAAACACATGAGGCACGTCCTCAGCGCGGCCTAGGGTGTAGCCCGATGACTTGTGGCAGGCCAGCCTTGCAAACTCCAAGTCCGCCGCAAAGCTGGCGTGGACCCGGTACAGGACGGCATCCTGCGCCACTACATCGCCCAGTTTGCACAGCAAGTCCACGCCCGCGTTTTGAACTTGAGGCGCACCCGCAAAGCGCGCTATGCGTGCCAGTTGCAAATTATCTATGCCAGCCACCACACCGGCTTGCGGCGCGGTCACCTCATAAGTCAGCGCGCCCAGGCCGGGTTGGTTGTGGTCAAACGCTTTGCTGCCCTGGGCCGCGATGATGTCGTTCATCTTGGTCAGTGCGCGGCCCGAGTCGAGAATGTCACGCGCAATCGCAAAACCGTCGCCGCCGCGCACGTCCGGGTCGGCTTCAATCAGGCGGCCGGCCAAGCGCAAGGCTTTTTGCCGCAGGTCGTTGGGAGCGCGCGGGTCGTTTTCCAGCACGCGCATCACGTCGCGCGCTTCCAGCACCGGGCCTATGCCTAAGCCCACCGGCTGGCGGCCATCGGTGATCACCACATCTAGCGTCAACTTCATGCGCTTGGCCACGTATTCAAACAGGCGGCGCAGGCGCTGGGCATCGGGCATGGAGCGCACCTTGGCGGTCGGGCCTATGGGGATGTCGAGCACTAGATGGGTTGCCCCGGCGGCAATTTTTTTCGACAGGATAGAGGCCACCATCTGCCCCGGTGAATCCAGCGATAGCGGCCGCTCCACCGAAATCAGCACGTCATCCGCCGGCGACAGATTGGCCGTGCCGCCCCAGGCCAGGCAGCCGCGGTGGGTGCGCACGATTTCCTGAAGCTGCTCTATCGGCAGCTCGACATTGGCCAGCACCTCCATGGTATCGGCGGTGCCGGCCGGCGAGGTGATGGCGCGCGAAGAGGTTTTGGGACACAACATGCCGTGTGCCGCCACGATAGGCACGACCAGCATGGAAGTGCGGTTGCCGGGCAGGCCGCCTATGCAATGCTTATCCACCGCCAGGGGCTCGTGCCAGTCCAGCCGGCGCCCGACGCCGATCATGGCCTCGGTCAGGTAGTACACCTCTTCGCGGTCCAGTTCTTCGCGGTTGGTGGCCACCACAAAGGCGGTCAACTCGATCTTGGAGTAGTGGTGCTCGGCAACGTCCTTCATGATGGCTTGAAAGTCTTCTCGCTCAAGGCGCTCACCATTGAGTTTGCGGTGCAGCGCGCCTATGGACTCGGGCGGCTCGGCCTGCGATACGGTGGCAGTGTGGCCGTCCTCCACCCCCATCTGGGCAAACGCGTCCTTGGACAGGCCCAGCTCGCCACAGCTCACAATGCCTTCGCCCTCGACCACATTCAGCGTGGCCAAAATCGTTTGCCCATTGGTGCGGATTTCCACCTTCGAGAGCGCCTTGAAGCCTTCGGCCCGATAGACCTCGCAGTCCCGGTGCATGTAGGCCACGTTCTCATGGTAGGTGTCTATCAGCACGCGGCGCAGGGCCAGCCGGGCCGGGCTTGGCGAGGCGTTGCAAGCCAGTGTGTCGGCGCTAGGGGTCGAGATAGACGGGTCACCCGGGTTCGACAGTTGCCGGCCTCAAAGTCGCCTCTACTCCAATGAAATCAAGCACTTAGCCGCGTTTTTCGTAGAAACGTGTAATGGCACGATTTGTAAAAAAATATTTG
>JBKJOH010000307.1:0-5339 GCA_046593295.1 Polaromonas sp.
ATTGCACGCACCCGATTTTCTCCGGGCCTGTCATCGAACGCATCACGCAGGGCGACGCGCTTGATGAAGTCGTCATCACTAACACCATCCCCCTGAGCGACAGCGCTCTGGGATGCAAAAAAATTCGCCAGCTCTCCGTGGCACCACTGATCGCTGAAACCATTCAGCGCATCGCGAAGGGAGAGTCGGTCATGAGTTTGTTCTCGGATCAGGATCAACCGGTCTTGATTTGAAGCAAAAGGTGGCTGCAAGACCATTTCCGGTCATGCAGCTTTTTATGTCGGGGTGTGACTGGTCGCGGTTCACCCTTTTAAGGAGTAGTTTATGAAATTCGTCGCTTTTGAGCGCGCCAAGCAGGGCACGGGTGCGAGCCGCCGTCTCCGCATCACCGGTCGTACGCCCGGTATCGTTTACGGTGGCACCGGTGAACCTTTGCTGATCGAGCTCGATCACAACGCGTTGTTCCACGCCATCAAAAAAGAAGCCTTCCATGCCTCCATCCTCGAGATGGAACTGGGCGGTAAAGAGCAGAAAGTTCTGTTGCGCGATTTGCAAATGCATCCGTACAAACAGCAAATTCTGCACATCGACTTCCAGCGCGTTGAGGCCACGACCCGCATGACCGTTAAGGTGCCGCTGCACTACAGCGGTGAAGAAGAGTCGCCCGCCATCAAGAGTGAGGCCTGCATCGCCAACCACGTGCTGACCGAGCTGACGATCTCCTGCTTCCCGGCGGATATCCCCGAGTTCATCGCCGTTGATTTGAGCGGCCTGAAAAAGGGCACCTCGCTGCACATCCAGGACATTACCCTGCCAAAAGGCGTGAAGTTCGTGGCCAAAGGCCAGGTCAACCCGGTTCTGGTGACGGCGTCTGCCATCGTCAAAGAAGTCGAAGCCGCGCCTGCTGAAGGCGCTGCCGCTGCTGCACCTGCGGCCAACCCCAAGGCTGCCGCGGGCAAGGCTGCTTCGGCTGCCAAAGACGCAGCCAAGGATGCTGCAAAACCAGCTGCCAAGCCTGCCGCCAAGAAGTAATCTTCTTAGCCCAGCGCTATAACAGCTGCGGCCCATATCTTCAAACGAAGGTGTGGGCCGTTTTACTTGATAGCCATGCCCCCTAAAATTGGATTCATAAGAATTTCCGCATGATTAAGTTATTCGTTGGTTTGGGCAATCCAGGCGCTGAATACGAAGCCACACGCCACAACGCCGGCTTCTGGTGGGTCGATGCCCTGTCGCGTGAACTGAAGGCTCCCTTGAGCTTTGACAAGAGCTACTTCGGCCAGGTCGCACGCACCACAGCCGCAGGCCAGACGGTGTGGCTGCTGGAGCCGCAAACATTTATGAACCTGTCCGGCAAATCCGTCGCAGCACTCGCCCGTTTTTTCAAAATCAAGCCTGAAGAAATTCTGGTTGCACATGACGAACTCGACATTGCTCCCGGCCAGGTCAAGCTCAAGTTCGGCGGCAGCCACGCGGGCCACAACGGCCTGCGCGACATTCATGCGCAGCTCGGTACTGACGACTACTGGCGGCTACGCCTGGGCGTTGGCCACCCTGGAGATAAAAACGAAGTCATCAACTGGGTTTTGAAAAAGCCGTCACCAGAACACCGCACAGCCATCGAAGACTGCATGGCGCGCTCACTCAAAGCCGTGCCTGCGCTGATAACTGGCGAGATAGAAAAAGCCACCATGATGATTCACACCAGCACCCCACCAAGGCCCAAACCGCCACGCAAACCTGAGCCAGAACCCGATGCCAAGACCGGAGCAGCCGGACAGGCATGATAGAAGTTGCTACAAAATTAATAGCTGGTCACGCCCGTTTTTATTGGGCTACAGCAAAAAAATACATTTGGAAAAGCATCGAAACAGGTTTTTTTGACTTAATTTTGTACGCCTCCAAGTAGTACGCCGGCGGTTTAAGGGGTGAAAGCGTAGGAAACTAAATACTATTTATTGATGATCAACGCTCATTTTATTGAATTTTGATAAGATAAATGATAATATAATTATATACCCGTGAATTTTCTCGAATAATGAGAAGATAACTATGTCAAAGAAACCTCTTTCATCGGACATCACTGCGTTCTTGACGCAGAGGGCGAGCAAGAGGCTTGGCCCTATTGGTGCCATCGAGATTACGGCACATGTCGTGGGACCGCGCCCGACCGTCAACCGCCACCTAGCCAAGTTGGTTTCCAATGGTGTAGTTCTGCGAGAAGGTGCCGGCCCCGCAACGGTCTACAAAATTGCAGCGCCCACAGTGCACGCTCTATCGGCTCTGGCCAGTGCATCATCAACAGGAACAGCCAGACTGGCGGTATCACCGCAGTGGAGCGAGACGGCACGCGCGCTGCGGGCACAGTTGGAGGCGCCCATCGGCACGCGCCACCCGGTTTCCTACCAACGCCAGTTTATCAATGCCTACGTCCAGAACCAGTCTTCGTTGCTACCACCTGACTTGGCGGAAAACCTCTATGCAAGCGGGCGCACCAGGGGCCAGCAGCCCGCCAGCACTTACGCGCGCAAGGTGTTGGAGCAACTGCTTATTGACCTGTCTTGGCACTCCTCTAGGCTTGAGGGCAACCCAAAGAGCTTGCTCGACACCAAGGCGCTGTTTGCCCGAGGGCGGTCCGCTAGTGACGACCTGGATGCGTCCATGCTGTTGAACCACAAAGATGCGATTGAGTTCATGGTCGACGCAGTGCCTGAATACGGGATAACGGTCCCTGTGGTTAGAAACATCCAGAGCTTACTGATGCAGGACTTGCTGGAAAACCCCGACTCAATCGGCGCAATTCGAACCACGGTCGTCAATATCACGAACTCGGTCTACATCCCGACCCAGGTTCCGTCGCTGCTGGAGGAGATGTTGGGCCTCATTGTGGAGAAGTCCCGGAATATCAAGAACCCTGTGGAGTCAGCATTCTTCATGTGGGTCAATATGGCCTATCTCCAGCCCTTTGAAGACGGCAACAAGCGCACCAGTCGACTTTGCGCGAATCTTCCATTGATGCTGACCAACTGCGCGCCGCTATCGTTCCTAGACATCGAACAGGGGGACTATGCAATCGCCGTTACCGCTGTCTATGAGCGGCTGGACGTGACCCTGGCAGTTGAGTTGTTCGAGTGGACCTACCGTCGCTCGATTGACAAGTACAAGGTCATTCTTGAGGCCATGGGAGCCCCCGACATGTTTCGAGTCCGGCACCGTGAACTCTTGGGCGAGGCCATTCGGCAGGTCGTAGCTGATGGCGCAACCCTTGTAGACGCTTGTGCAGACCTTGCATTGCCGCAGCTCGACCAACAGCCTTTTGAGGCTCTTTTGCGCAGCGAATTGACTGGGCTTCAAGCCTATAACTGTGCGCGGTACCGCTTGTCTATACGACTAACTGAAAACTGGATGACTAAGGGAAGGCCGTTTTAGGAATTGATGACAGATAGTTGATAACGCTAATAAACCGAACATTATTTTTACGTGCCGTATTTTATAGACCAAAATATGCCTCCACCAGCTCTGAACCGCACTCTGACATAGTCCTCGAACTAGTCGGCAAATACACACAACTCACACCGCGCGTCTTAATTCGAGCCTGACCCCTTTATTTTTTATTCATGACCTTCACGCCGCATTGGGTCAGGCGTTGGGTCAGGCGTGTCAACCCAAAATTGAAATGTCCCCTTTTCTCCAAGATTGAAATGTCCCCTTTGAGTGGTTTTGGTTTTGGGTATTTTTTACAAATGGCTGTTTGGCAAGCGAAGCGCGTCAGGCCGTAGGCGAAAGGCCGGGGAGCAGTGGGTAACTGATGCACCGGCGTACTCGCCGGCTGTCCACGTCCTTGTGGTGTGGACAGATCAGTTATCCACTGCGGGCGAGTCAAGCGCTGAGTCTTGATCTGGGGGTTTCGCCTTGGTTATGCATCGCCACCGAGACTTGCAATTTGCGCAGTCGGGCCGCCTCTTTGACAAGCACCTCGTCGACCCTGGCATTGAGGAGTTTGTCAGCTGCTACGCGGGCTTGATTCAAGTGCTGATGTGCGTCAAAAGAGTTGAACGGCAACGCCTCGGTGCCCCACAGCAGTTCTATATCACCGCCTTGATGCTCAATCACTTGGACGGTTTGCGCACGCAAGGCGTAGCGTGGTTGTTCGGGGCGCGTGATGAGAACCAACAGTTGCCCTTTGAACTTGCAAGTCAAGGTTTTGGAGAGCACCCGCTTCAATAGTGATGGGCGCAGACACGGCGCAAGTCCTGGGCGTCACCTTGCACGGTGCGATGCGCATCGGTGGCGTCGGCTGCGGGGTGCTCAAAGCGCGCATTGTGCTTGTCCAGGTATTGAGGTAGCCACGCATTGGCAGCCTCGATGGTGCTGATCTTTGCCAACCTCAAGGCTTTGACTAGGCGATCTTGCAGCGTCTGAAAGACACGCTCCACGCGACCCTTGGCTTGCGGAGAATAGGCCAGAATGGACTCGATGTTCAGCTCCCCCAAGGCGCGCTCAAATTGGGTCGGCGTGGGATCTTCGGGGTCGTGTTTGGTGAAGATGCTGTGCCCGTCGCTGTACAGCGCCACAGGACGGCCATGGACACCCACGTAACAGTGCAAGCTGTGCAGGTAGGCGTTGGTGGACTCCACCGGATAAAAGCACGCTTGTAGCAGCTTGCCCGTGGCATCGTCAATGAAGGCGATGAGGCAGCACTTGCCCGCCCGGTCTTCAAACCAGGCATGCGGGCTGCCGTCAATTTGCACCAACTCGCCCAAGCGGCTGCGCCGCTCACGCGGCGCTGTGGATGCGTTTGACGCGTGAGCGCTTGGCCTTCCAGAGTTTGGCCTCCATCATTTAGCCGCGCAGCGTCTCGGCACTGCCCGTGTAGCCATGCTGGGAGGTCAAATACTCGCACGCCAAGGTGGTACCAAAGTCGCTGTAGTGCTGACGCACCAAGCCGACAAATTGCTCGCGCACGGACACCGCAATACGCCGGTTGCTGGGCACCCCCAGCGCTTGGAAACAGCGCCTTGTGCGCCGTCTTGACGGATGGCGCGCACCAGTCGCTTGACCTGTCTCACCGAGATATTGAGCCACCGCGCCGCGTCAGATTGACCCATAGTGCGTTCAATCACCTGCACGATCACTGCGTACCGATCCGCTTCCTTCAAACTCATCTGTACCGCCTCCGCCATACTCACACCCCTTAAACATAAAAGGGGACATTTGAATCTGGTCACCCGGGTTCGACAGTTGCCGGCCTCAAAGTCGCCTCTACTCCAATGAAATCAAGCACTTAGCCGCGTTTTTCGTAGAAACGTGTAATGGCACGATTTGTAAAAAAATATTTG
>JBKJOH010000286.1:0-3716 GCA_046593295.1 Polaromonas sp.
TTTAACGTGACAAGCCGGCAATGCCTGCCCAGCCGGCCCTGATGCTGGCGCGCAGCACGATACAGGCCAACCGCCTACTGGCCGTCATGCCAGACGACGCCCTGGAGCGCCTCTTGCCACATATGGAAGCCGTGAGACTTGAGGCCGGTGACGTGCTTTACGACCATGACACCGAGCTGACACATCTGTATTTTCTGGGCGACGCCATCGTCACGCTGCTGCTCAAGCTGGAAGGGCGCAACCCAACGAAGGTGGCCATAGTGGGTCCCGAGGGCGTTGTCGGAGTATCGGCCTTCATGGGCGGGACGCCACCGCCTGGCCGCGCCGTGGTGCTGAGCCCTGGCCACGCATTCAAAATATCGGCAGCCAACCTGCAAGTCGAATTCGATCGCATCGGCCCCGTCATGCGCCTGCTGCTGCGCTACACACAGTCGCTGGTTACACAAATGGCCCAGACAGCGGTATGCAACCGCCACCATACTGTGGAGCAGCGGCTTTGCTCATGCCTGCTGGCGTGTACGGACCGGCTAAAGGCTCAGGAGCTGGCGGTCACCCAGGAGGTCATTGCAGGCATGTTGGGCGTGCGCCGCGAAGGCGTTACCGAAGCGGCTGGCGTACTGCGCGATCTGGGTCTGATAGCCTACAGCCGAGGCCATATCAGCGTGTTGAACCACCAGGGTGTGCAAGCCAGAGCCTGCGAGTGTTACCAGGTGGTCAAGCGGGAGACAGACCGCCTGCTGCCGGACCGGTTGGCAGTTTGAGACCGCATACATCCAGGGCTGGCCAACAACATACACAGCGCACCGCTCAGCGCATACTAGGCGCATGACTTCAGCAACCGCCGTCGATCCGAAAGACTCCGTGCACGACCCGGTACGGATTGTCGGCATCGGTGCTTCCGCCGGCGGCTTAGCTGCACTGGAAGAATTTTTCGGTCATGCTTCGCCCGACAGCGGCCTGGCTTATCTGGTAGTGCAGCATTTGGATCCGACGCAAAAGGCCATGCTTGCTGAACTGGTGCAACGGGTGACGACCATGCCCGTACGCGAAGCGGAAAACGGCAAGCAGGTCGAGCCCAACTGCGTGTACGTGATTCCACCCAACACCGACCTTACCCTGTGCAATAGTGTGTTGCACCTGGCCAAACCGTCTGAGCCACGTGGCATGCGACTGCCCATTAACATTTTATTCTCTTCTCTGGCCAGATCCCAGGGTGAACGCGCCATTGCCGTGGTGTTGTCTGGCATGGGGTCAGATGGCACCCAGGGCTTGCAGGCTGTCAAGGCCATGGGCGGCCTGATTGTGGTGCAGCAGCCAGAGACGGCGCAGTTTGATTCGATGCCGCAATCTGCAATTGCCTCGGGTTGCGTCGACTTTATCGCCCCACCGGCTGCGTTACCCGGCCACATTCTCGACTACATTGGCCGGCTCATGCCGGCACGGCAGGCAGATGCACCGGCCAAAAGCGACAGCGCATCGCCCGTCGACATTAAGAGCAACTCACTGGGGGAAATTTTCAAGCTGCTGCAGACACGGACCCGTCACGACTTTTCGCATTACAAGCCTAATACCCTGCATCGAAGAATAGAGCGCCGCATGGCGATCCATGCGATTGCGAGCCCGGCTTTGTATGCCGAGTTTCTGAGACACAACAAGCAGGAAATCGACTTGCTGTTCAAGGAGCTGTTGATTGGCGTCACCAGTTTTTTTCGGGACCCGCTGGTGTGGCAACAGCTGGCCAACGTCACCTTGCCGGACCTTCTTGAACGCCGCGCACCCGGGGACAAACTGCGCGTCTGGGTCGTCGGCTGCTCCACCGGCGAAGAAGCCTATTCGCTCGCCATGGTATTTGCCGAGGTGACTGAGCGCCTGCCAAAGTACAAGGATTGCAGCCTGCAGATTTTTGCCTCCGACCTCAACCCTGATGCCATTGCCACGGCGCGCCGTGGACTGTACCCACCCTCGATTAGCGACGCTGTCTCACCCGGGCGCTTGACGCAATTTTTTACGGCGCACGACGGCGGCTACCGGATCACAAAGCGCATCCGGGACAGCGTGCTGTTTGCGCAGCACGACGTCATACTGGATCCGCCCTTTACCAAGCTCGATCTGCTGTCCTGCCGCAACCTGATGATTTACTTCAATGCGGCCTTGCAACGCCGCTTGATGCCCCTGTTTCATTACAGCCTGCGACCCGGCGGCGTGATGCTGCTGGGAAGCTCGGAGACCGTGGGGCGATTCAATCAGCTGTTCATGCCACTTGAATCAAAGCTGCGGCTGTATCTGCGTCAAGACAATCCGGGAAGCAGCAATCCGGACTTTCTGCTGCAGTCGCTCCCGCCCCTTTCCAGAATTAAAAAGGACCCTCCCATGCCACCACCTTCTGCCCCAGACGCGCCCGCCATGGACAACCTGCAGGCTGCAGCCGACCGGGTATTGCTTCAGGTCTACGCGCCTGCGGCCGTGGTGGTCAACACCTCGGGCGACATCATCTACATCAGCGGACGCACCGGCAAGTACCTGGAGCCAGCCGCAGGCAAAGCTAACTGGAACTTTCACGCCATGGTGCGCGAGGGTCTGCGCTCACCATTGGCCGACGCTCTGAAGCTGGCCGCCACCCAGACCGAAGCAGTTCATTTGCCTAAACTGCGAACACTCCTGACCGGGGACGCACTGATTGTCGATGTCACCGTGCAGGCGCTCCGCGAGCCTGGCGCCCTGCAAGGCATGCTGATGATCGTGTTTCGTGACGTGGCGGCAGAGCCGGTTGCACGGGGCCGTCGCAAGACCCAGACGGCGCTGGAAACGGCTCACGTGACCGAAATTCAGCGCTGCAGGGACGAAATTCAATCCCTGCGCGAAGAGACGCGCGCGTCCAAAGAAGAGCTTCAATCAGCCAATGAAGAATTGCAGTCGACCAATGAAGAGCTGCAATCAGCCAACGAGGAACTGACCACATCGAAAGAAGAAATGCAGTCGATGAATGAGGAGCTACAAACCATTAACGCCGAGATGCAGACCAAGCTGGACGACTTGGCACTGGCCCAGAGCGACTTGAAAAACCTGCTGAACAGTACGGACATCGCCATGCTGTTTCTCGACAAAAAACTGAACGTCAGGCGCTATACCGAGCGGGCGTCCAAAATCATCAGTCTGCGTGAGAGCGACATTGGCAGACCGCTCAGCGACCTCACCACCAGCCTGCAGTACCCGACATTGCAGGACGATGCAAACGAGACCGTGCGTACCCTGGTGATTTCTGAAAAGCAGATTTTGACCAGCGATGCCCGGTGGTTTTCGGTACGCATCATGCCTTATCGGCGCCTGGACAATGTGATCGACGGGGCCGTCATCACCTTTGTAGATATCACTGAGACAAAAGCGCTGGAGTCCAGACTCCGCAAGGACCCCACCGAGTGATCGCAGATGACTGTAGCGCGGGCAAGCCCGGGGCCCGACCTACTTCATCGCACCAAAAACCTTTTTCAAAATTGCACTGCCAGTTCCAACGGGGTCTTGCCGGATTTTCTTTTCTTCTTCACCGATGACCAGGTAAAGCCCGTCAAGCGACTTGGCGGTGACGTACTGCTGGATGTTGGCGTCTTCTTTTTTGACCAGCCCAAAGCCTGATGCTTTTTCAGCCACCTTGTTGTATTTGGCAGCCAAACCGACTTTCTCCGTGGCTTTGGTGACGACGGGCAAAAACTGCGCGCTCA
>JBKJOH010000024.1:0-3017 GCA_046593295.1 Polaromonas sp.
TCTGTCCACAGGCGGTGGTGCCATTTTGCGAACCATCAATCGCGAGCACTTGCGGCAGCGCACGCATGTCATTTATCTGCACTCTGCGCCTGAAGAGGTATTTCGCCGCTTGCGTCACGACCAGAACCGTCCTTTGCTGCAGGTGCCAGACCCGCTCTCGCGCTTGCGGGAGCTGTATGGTGAGCGCGATCCGCTTTACCGTGAGACCGCACACTTTGTGATTGAAACGGGCCGTCCGTCGGTTTCCACGCTGGTCAACATGATCTTGATGCAACTGGAACTGACCGGTATTGTTCCCCCGCGATAAGCTGACATGCCGACACCGGGCTTGCAGCCAGTAGTTTTACACTTGAGGGCTATGCAAGAAAATCCAGTGTCCACCAACACCGCTGTTCATATCCATCTGGGCGAGCGCTCATACCCCATCATCATCGGCCCTGGCCTGCTGGGTGATGCTGCAACTTATCAGCACCTGCCAGCGGCCAGTTGCGCGCTGATTGTTTCCAACACGACGGTAGCACCGCTGTATGCGGCGCAGCTTCTGGCAGCTCTGCAAAACCGTTATGGCAAGGTGCTGCTAATGACCTTGCCTGACGGCGAAGTGCATAAAGACTGGCCAACGCTGCAACTGATCTTTGACGTGCTGTTGCAAAACGCGTGTGACCGAAAAACCGTGCTGTTTGCATTGGGTGGCGGCGTGGTGGGTGACATGACCGGATTCGCTGCCGCCAGCTACATGCGCGGCGTGCCTTTTGTGCAGGTGCCGACCACGCTGCTGGCACAGGTTGATTCCTCCGTGGGCGGGAAAACTGCCATCAATCATCCGCTTGGTAAAAACATGATTGGCGCTTTCTACCAGCCGCAACTGGTGGTCTGTGATCTCGATGCGTTGACAACACTGCCTGCGCGCGAGATGAGTGCCGGGCTGGCCGAGATCATCAAATACGGGCCAATTGCCGACCTGGCTTTTCTGGACTGGATTGAGGCGAACCTGGATGCGCTGCTGGCTCGTGATCCGGCTGCGCTGGCCCATGCGATCAAACGCAGTTGTGAAATCAAGGCCTGGGTGGTCGGGCAGGACGAGCGCGAGCAAGGCCTGCGTGCCATCCTGAATTTTGGACACACCTTTGGCCACGCCATTGAATCGGGCCTTGGCTACGGTGAGTGGCTGCACGGCGAGGGCATCGGTTGCGGCATGGTGATGGCTGCACACCTGTCACAGCGGCTTGGCCTTGTCGACAAGGCTTTCGTGGAGCGTCTCGTCAAGCTGATCGCGCGCGCGGGGCTTCCCGTCAAAGGGCCAAAGCTCTCTAGCACCGACAACGCCGGACGTTACCTTGACTTGATGCAGGTAGATAAAAAGTCCGAGGCTGGGGAAATTCGTTTTGTGTTGATTGAAGGCCCTGGCAACGCAAAGGTTGGCAGCGCACCGGATGCGCTGGTTCGTGAAGTGATCGACTCCTGCTGCGCGTGATGGATTCAATTGCTGGATTTGACGGCGCTATTAATTCAATAGCTGGTCACGCACGTATTTATTGGCTTGCAGGCCATTTCTGTGCCTAATTTTATGACTCTGGCGGCCTTCGCATGTGATCCGGTGCTGACGCGCGGCCGGCGGTTTTTCGAGGCTGTTGCGCCAACCCGTTCTGACTTCCAGCGCGACCGCGACCGCATTGTCCACTCCACCGCTTTCCGCCGACTGGTCTATAAAACCCAGGTTTTTTTAAACCACGAGGGTGACCTTTTTCGTACCCGCCTGACGCATTCGCTGGAGGTAGCCCAGCTTGGCCGTTCGATTGCCCGCAGCCTGGACCTCAATGAAGACCTGGTCGAGGCCATCGCGCTGGCACACGACCTGGGACATACCCCATTCGGCCATGCGGGGCAGGATGCCCTGAACAATTGTTTAAAGGGCCATAACCCGGATAGCGCCGGGTTTGAGCACAACCTGCAAAGCTTGCGGGTGGTTGATTCGCTTGAAGAGCGCTACCCTGACTACAACGGCCTGAACCTGTGCTTTGAAACCCGCGGAGGCATTCTCAAGCATTGCTCACGCCGTAATGCGCGGCACATCGAAGCCCGTGAACCTGGCGGCGTGGCACAGCGTTTTCTTGAACATGCGTCCGGGCCGCAATGGCGGGAGCCGGGTCTTGAAGCGCAACTGGCCAACCTCGCAGATGAAATCGCCTACAACGCCCACGACATTGACGACGGCGTGCGCTCCGGTTTGCTCAGCATGGAGCAGCTCGAAGATGTCGCGCTGTTCAGTCAATACCGCAAGGAAGCGGTGTTGGCGCACCCGCACCTAGGGGGCCGCAGATTGCTGTTTGAGACCATACGCCGGATGCTCAGTGCCCAGGTCTACAACGTGATGGATGCAACCCGGCAGGCCCTGCAAAGCTCAAACGTGCAAAGCGTTGATGACGTGCGGCGGCACACCGCACTGGTCTGCTTTAGCGAAGACATGGCGGTGCAGTCTTCATCGCTCAAGCGCTTTTTGCACCAGAACCTGTACCGCCACTCGCAAGTGGTTGAGACCATGCAAACCGCGCAGCAGTTGGTGCGTGATTTGTTCAAGGCCTATATGGCTGATCCGCTGCAAATGCCGCAAGCGCATATTGATCGCTTTGATGGGCTTGATGAGCAGCGCACGGTCGCCAAACCAGAGCGTGTCGTGGCTGACTACATTGCCGGCATGACAGACCGCTTTGCCACCAGGGAACATGAGCGCCTCATGGGACGCACCGTGTTTTCCGCCTGACCCCCTTGGCAACCGCCCCACGCTTTGACCGCCTTGACGCCCTGCGCGGCGCGGCGATTGCGTGGATGACGGTCTACCACTTGTGTTTTGACCTGAACCACTACCGCTGGATCAGCCAGGACTTCTACCGCGACCCATTCTGGACTTGGCAGCGCACAGCGATCGTGAGCCTGTTTTTGCTGTGCGCAGGTGCCGGGCAGGCTGTAGCGGTGCATCAGGGGCAGAGCTGGCCGCGCTTTTGGCGGCGCTGGGGGCA
>JBKJOH010000321.1:0-6728 GCA_046593295.1 Polaromonas sp.
GGGGAACCTATTTTGCCGTGGGCATGACGAACTCCGCCCCCTTGCCAATGCTCTCGGGCCAGCGTTGCATGATGGACTTCTGCTTGGTGTAAAAACGCACGCCCTCTTCGCCGTAGGCATGCATGTCGCCAAACAGGCTTTTCTTCCAGCCGCCAAAGCCGTGCCAGGCCATGGGCACCGGGATCGGCACATTGATGCCGACCATGCCGACCTGGATGCGGCGCGAAAACTCGCGGGCCACATTGCCGTCGCGGGTGAAGCAGCTCACGCCGTTGCCGAATTCGTGGGCGTTGATCAGGTTCACCGCTTCGGCCAGGTCCTTGACCCGCACGCAACCGAGCACCGGGCCGAAAATTTCCTCTTTGTAGATCTTCATCTCAGGCGTCACGTGGTCGAACAGCGTGCCGCCCATCCAGAAGCCCTGGTCGCAGCCGGGGCCGGCATGTTTGCCGGTGAAGCCGCGGCCATCGACCAGCAGCTTGGCGCCTTCCTTGACGCCCTGGTCGATGTAACCCGTGATGCGACTGTGCGCCGCACCTGTGACGATGGGGCCCATCTCGGCATCAAGCTCGACCCCGTTCTTGACGACCAGGGCTTTCGCGCGCTCGGCCAGCATGGGAACGAGCTTGTCAGCGACATTGCCGACCAGCACCGCGACCGAAATCGCCATGCAGCGCTCGCCGGCCGAGCCGTAACCGGCGCCAATCAGTGCATCTACCGCCTGCTCCAGGTCGGCGTCGGGCATCACCACCATGTGGTTCTTCGCGCCGCCCAGCGCCTGCACGCGTTTGCCGTGGTGTGCGCCGGTTTCATAGATGTAATTGGCAATGGGTGTTGAGCCAACAAACGACACCGCCTTCACATCAGGGTGTACCAGCAGTGCATCAACGGCTTCTTTATCGCCCTGCACCACATTGAAAACGCCGTCAGGCAAGCCCGCCTGCTTTAGCAACTCGGCCATAAAAATGCTGGGGCTGGGGTCAATCGGACTCGGCTTCAAAATAAAGCAGTTGCCCGCTGCGATGGCGACTGGAAACATCCACATCGGCACCATCACCGGAAAGTTAAACGGCGTGATGCCCGCTACCACGCCCAGCGGCTGGCGCAGCGTCCAGTTGTCAATGCCGGTTGAAACTTGATCGGTGAAGTCGCCCTTGAGCAGCTGCGGAATGCCGCAGGCAAATTCAACAATGTCAATGCCGCGAGCAACCTCGCCCTGCGCATCGGTAAACACCTTGCCGTGCTCGGCGGTGATCATGTGGGCCAGCTTGTCTTTGTTGATGTTCAGCAGTTCTAAAAACTTGAACATCACGCGGGCCCGGCGAATGGGCGGCATGTCGCTCCAAGCGGGGAAGGCGGCTTGCGCAGCCGCTACCGCCGCATCTGCATCAGCGCTATTGGCCAGCGCCACCTGGGCTGTTACAGCACCCGTCGCAGGGTTAAAAACGTCTTGGCTGCGGTTGGATGCACCTGCAAAAAGGCGTCCATTGACGTAGTGGCTGATGGTTGAAGGTGTGGGTGATGACATAGAGGATCCGTTGGTATTTGTAGGCAATGCAGCAGTTTAGGCCGAACCCGGCTACTTGATAAGCCCGCGCAAAGTGACTACATTGTTCATAATATTGAACAATCGACTCGTTAAATACATATGTCTGCTGACCAACTGTCACCGCTCATCGCCGACCTTCACCTCTTGAGTGTGCTGGCCGATACCCGCAGTTTTACCGAGGCCGCGCGCCGCCTGGGTGTGTCAAAAGCCTCGGCCAGTATGCGCGTCAGCGAGCTGGAGCGCACGGCGGGCGTGCTGCTGGTGCGCCGCACCACACGATCAGTCGGCCTGACCGACGCAGGCCAGCAATTGGTGGCTGACTTGCAGCCCGCGTTCAATCGCATCAGCAACAGCTACACCGCCGTGCGTGACATGGTGGGCGCACCGCGCGGCTTGGTGCGGGTGACTGCGCCCGTGGCTCTGGGGCGGCAACACTTGGCGCCCATGATTGCGCGTTTTTTAAAGCACTATCCCGACATTCACATCGAGCTGGAGCTGACCGACCGCTTTATCAACCTCAGCAACGAGGGGTTCGATTTGGCCATTCGCCACACCAACACGCCGCCCGAAACGCACGTGGCTTGGCAGTTGTGCGAAACCCGCTCGGTGCTGCTTGCCAACCCTGATTATTTAAAGCGGCGCGGTGTGCCTGTACACCCGTCGGATCTGACGGCGCACGACTGCCTGCTGTACCTCGGTGGCAGCCACTCAGGCAACTGGACGTTTACGCAAGACACCGGGAATGCGCTTGACACGCGGGGGGAAAAAACAAAAAGCAAAGCCGAGCCTAGCACCCGGGTAGGCGTGACCGTTAACGGCGCACTCAAAGCCAACAACAGCGAAGTGCTGCGCGAGGCCTTGCTGGCGGGTCTGGGCATTGGCCTGCTGCCCGACTTCAGCTTGCCAGTCAACAAAAGCAAGCGCCCGCAGCTGGTGCGGGTGCTACCGGGCTGGCGCGCCGAAGGGTTTTTTGGTGATCGTATTTACGCGCTGCGTCCGTGGTCACCGCAGGTACCCAAAGCGGTATCTGTTTTTGTCGAGCACCTGCGCAAAAGTTTCGCTGATGGTTTTAACGCCAACCCGATAATCAAATCATGACCCGATTATTCAAACCCAGTGTGACAGTGGCGGCCGTGATTGCGCGTGACTTTGATGGCGTGCAAAAATTTTTGCTGGTTGAGGAAGAAACGTTTGACGGCCTCAAGCTGAACAACCCTGCTGGCCACCTTGACCCCGGCGAGAGTCCGGTGCAGGCCTGTACCCGCGAGACGCTTGAAGAAACCGCCTTTCACTTCAAGCCCAGCGCTATCGTCGGCGTGTATCTGTCGCGCTTTGAGCGGGCCGCCACCGCAAAAGAAGAATCACTTGACGTGACCTACCTGCGCTTTGCTTTTTGCGGTGAGCTGGGCGCATACGTTGAAGGCCAGGCGCTTGATGTGGGCATAGTCCGCACGCTGTGGCTGACGCTTGAGGAGGTCAAGCTGTCTGTAGATCGCCATCGCAGTCCGCTGCTGCTGCGCTGCATCGAGGACTATCTTGCAGGCAAGCATTACCCGCTTGAAATGGTGACCACAGACGCATCAGTTTTGCTACAACTTTAATAGCTGCTTACGTCCGTGTTGATTGGGCTACAGCCATTTTTCGAAGATAAAAAATGAATTTACAAGACTGAATTGGCCGTGTAGAGGTGGCGGGCGACATCGCCACCGCAACGCCCTACGCAGCGCTATCAGCAATGCTCGACTACCCCGACACAACCCGCCCCGCACCGGGCACGCTGCTGCCTTATCTTTGGCATTGGTTGTACTTTTTGCCGATCTACCCGCAATCCGAAATCGGTGAGGACGGACATGCCAAACGCGGTGGATTCATGCCGCCCGTGCCGCTGCCGCGCCGCATGTGGGCGGGTGGCGATTTTGAATTTCATGAGCCGCTGCTGATTGGTGACAGCCTACAGCGCACGTCCACCATCGTTGACGTTAAAGAAAAATCCGGCCGCACGGGCAGCCTGATTTTTGTCAAAGTTCGGCATGAAATCCGTCGCAACGCTTCGTTAAACGTCGCGCTGACAGAACATCACAACATCGTTTACTGCCCCGCAGTCAGCCCCGACGACGTAGCGCCACCACAGCAAGCCGCGCCAGTTGAATCCGCTTGGCAGCAGCACATCACGCCCAGCGATGTGCTGCTGTTTCGTTACTCGGCACTCACCTTCAACGGTCACCGTATTCACTACGACCGCAAATACGTGACCGAGATTGAAGGCTACCCAGGCCTGATCGTGCATGGCCCGCTGATTGCCACGCGGCTGATGGATTTGCTGCGTCGTCAGTTGCCTGATAGAGCAGTTTTGAAATGCGAGTTCAAGGCCGTCCGGCCAACCTTTGACATCCATCCGTTTTCGGTACACGGCGAGCCGTCATCAGACGGTAAAACCATTCGCCTGTGGGGCCGTGACCATGAAGGCTGGCTGACGATGGATGCCACGGCGATAATCGCCCCATGCGCGCAGCAGCACATTCAAAACAGTCAAAACAAAGAATCGTCGTCGGTTTAAGCGGTGGCGTGGACTCGGCCGTCACGGCTTACCTGCTCAAGCAGCAAGGCCATGAGGTCATCGGCATCTTCATGAAGAACTGGGAAGATGACGACCGACCCGCAGGTTCGGGTGACGACGACTCGGGCTATTGCACATCCAACATTGACTTTGTAGATGCCGCCGCCGTAGCCGACGTGATTGGCATAGAGATTGAACACGTCAATTTTGCCGCCAATTACAAAGACCGCGTGTTTGCCGAATTTTTGCGCGAGTACCAGGCGGGCCGCACGCCTAACCCTGATATTTTGTGTAATGCCGAGATCAAGTTCAAGGCCTTCCTCGACCATGCGATGCGGCTGGGTGCCGAAAAAATTGCGACGGGTCACTACGCCAGGGTGCGCAAAAACGAGGCCACCGGCCTGCAAGAGTTGCTCAAGGGCCTGGCCCCGGCCAAGGACCAGAGTTACTTTTTGCACCGCTTGACGCAGGCGCAGTTGTCAAAAACGCTGTTCCCGGTCGGCGAGTTGAAGAAGACCGAAGTGCGGCGCATTGCCGACGAGATTGGTTTGCCGAACGCGAAGAAAAAGGACTCGACCGGCATTTGCTTTATTGGCGAACGGCCTTTTCGTGAGTTTTTAAATCGCTACATCGCCAAAGCGCCGGGCCTGATTAAAAGCGACAAGGGTCGTGTGCTCGGCGAGCATGTGGGCCTGAGCTTTTATACCTTGGGGCAGCGGCAAGGCCTGGGCATTGGTGGTGTCAAGGCCAAAGGGGCAGACCTCAAAGCTGCGCAAGCGCGCGGCCAGCGCGGCGTGGGTGAGCATGAGCCGTGGTTTGTAGCCCGTAAAGAGATGGACAGCAACACCTTGTGGGTGGTGCAGGGGCATGACCACCCGTGGCTGCAATCAACGGTGCTGAGTGCGCAAGACTGTAGCTGGGTCGCGGACGCTGCACCCGCCAGTGGCATGGTCGCTGCCAAAACCCGCTACCGGCAGGCGGATGCAGCCTGCGAGGTGCGCAACCTCAGCTCCGCCGAATGCGAGCTGACCTTTGCAGAGCCACAGTGGGCCGTTACACCCGGCCAATCGGCCGTGCTGTATGACGGCGAGGTATGCCTGGGCGGCGGTGTGATCGCCAGCAGCAATGTACACAACACGATGTCACCTTGATTACTTTTCTCGTCACGCTGGCGCTGCTTGTACAACAATAGCGCAAGCCCAAAACACTTACCAAAACTTAAGCTCGAAAAACCATGCACATCCTCTTCGTTACCGACCCGCTTGAATCGTTCAAGATTTACAAAGACAGCACCTTTGCCATGATGCGCGAGGCGCAGCAGCGCGGCCACGGCATCGCCGCCTGTCAGCCGCAAGACCTGCTGTGGCAGCGTGGGGCGGTCGTGACCGCGCATGTCGAGGAGATCGTGCTGACGGGGGAGACGCAGGCCTGGTTCCAGGTGACGCAGCGTTGCGTGGTGGCGCTCAGAGACTTTGACGCCATCCTGATGCGCAAAGACCCGCCTTTTGACAGCGAGTATTTCTACGCCACGCACTTGCTGGAGCAAGCTGAGCGCGAGAGCGCCAAGGTGTTCAACAAGCCGCGTGCGCTGCGCGATCACCCGGAAAAACTCGCCATCATGGAGTTCCCGCAGTTCATCGGCCCGACGCTGGTGACGCGCGATGAGGCCGACATCAAGCGCTTTCACGCCGAGCATGGCGACATCATCTTGAAGCCGCTGGACGGCATGGGCGGTATGGGCATTTTTCGGGTCGGGCCGGACGGCCTGAACCTGGGCTCCATCACCGAAACGCTGAACCGCCACGGCGCGCAGAGCCTGATGGTGCAGAAGTTCTTGCCCGAAATTGTGGATGGCGACAAGCGCGTGCTGGTCATCGGCGGCAAACCGGTGCCGTACAGCCTGGCGCGCATTCCGCAGGGCAGCGAGGTGCGCGGCAACCTGGCGGCCGGCGGCAAGGGCGTGGCGCAGCCGCTCAGCGCGCGAGACCGCGAGATCGCCGTGGCGATCGGGCCGGTGCTGGCGAAGCGCGGCCTGCTGCTGATCGGCATCGATGTGATCGGCGACTCGTTGACCGAGATCAACGTCACCAGCCCGACCTGCTTCCAGGAGATCACCGAGCAGACCGGCTTCGACGTGCCGGCGATGTTCGTCGACGCGCTGGAAGCGGCGGTCGGCGCCGACGCTACGCGTTGAGGATCATCTCAAAGCCGCCGTAGATCATTCGCTTGCCGTCGAACGGCATCGCCATCGCAGTCAGCCTCGGATCCTCCATCGCCTTTTTCATGCCCTGGTCGCGGGCGCTGCGCGACGGCCACGTGATCCACGAAAAGACCACCGTCTCGTCGTCCTTGCGCTGGACCGCCATCGGAAACGAGGTCAACTTGCCTTCGGGCACGTCGTCGCCCCAGCATTCGACCACGCTCAGCGCGCCGTTTTCCCTGAAAATTCCGGCGGCGGTCTGTGCGTGCTTCAGGTAGCTGTCGCGGGAGGCGGTCGGAACCGCGACCACGAATCCATCGACGTAAGTCATGTAAATCTCCTGTGGTGGGACGAATGGCGGTCCGTGCTCCGGGCCGCCTGTTGGGACGACGAACCAGGCGGAGCCGCATCGACATTGAGCG
>JBKJOH010000067.1:0-10846 GCA_046593295.1 Polaromonas sp.
ATCACCGAAGCCCGTGTGACCAGCCAGAAGCTCATCGATGGGGGCTGCAGCTACGACGTGCTCGGAGCCAACCGCGAACTGGCCGGGGCCGAGGTTGAGCTGGTCGATGTGGAGCGCCGCGAAAAGCGCCTCAAGCTGGCCCTTAGCGAAGTCGATAAAGACTACGACTTCATATTGATCGACTGCCCACCATCACTCAGCATGTTGACCTTAAACGGCCTGTGCTGCGCCAACGGCGTGATCGTGCCCATGCAGTGCGAATACTTTGCACTCGAAGGCCTGACCGATCTGGTCAACACCATCAAGCAGGTACATGCCAACCTCAACAAGGATATGCAAATCATCGGCCTGCTGCGCGTCATGTTTGACCCGCGCATCACGCTACAGCAGCAGGTCAGCGACCAGCTCAAGCAGCACTTTGGCGACAAGGTTTTCAACACCGTGATTCCGCGCAACGTACGCCTAGCAGAAGCGCCCAGTTACGGCTTGCCGGGCGTGGTGTTTGACCCGGCATCCAAAGGCGCGCAGGCGTTTGTGGCGTTTGCTGAAGAAATGGTCACCCGGATTAACAACATGTGATGACTCAGAAAAAAACACGTCACAACATGCTTTTCAGCTCATTTTCAAGCATTAAAAATGGCCGCAGCCCAATGAATACGGGCGTGATCAGCTCCTGAATTAATAGCATTCAAATTTCCCGACAATGAACCCTGCAAACATCCTCATCCTCCCCGGCTGGCAAGGGAGCAGCCCTGAGCACTGGCAAAGCCGCTGGGAGCGGGCGCATGGCTACACGCGGGTGGAGCAGCACGACTGGCAGCGCCCTCTACGCGGCGACTGGATTGCGCGGCTTGAAGACGTGCTGCTCGGCTGCACCGAACCCGCCGTACTGGTGGCGCACAGCTTGGGCTGCATGTGTGTGGCGGCCTGGGCTGCGCACTCACACAACACACACCGGGTGAAAGCGGCCCTGCTGGTGGCACCGCCCGATGTGGCACGCAGCGACATCGCCCCAGCGCTGCACAGCTGGGCATCCGTGCCACTGGGCAAACTGCCTTTCTGGGCCGCCCTGTTTGCGAGTAATAACGATCCGTTTTGCAGTCTTGAAAGGGCGCGCGTATTGGCCTCGGCATGGGGCGCAGAATTCAATCTGATTGAAGGTGGCGGACACCTGAATGCCGACAGCGGTCTGGGTGATTGGCCGCTCGGGCATGACAAATTAAAGACTCTGGCAGGCAGTGTTTGAGAGTTTTCAGCCCCCGTCTGCTAGACTGCATCGGTAGTCAAATGTGACTACCTCTTATTCAAAAAAGGGAATTCACTATGCCAAGCGCAGACAACCCGATTGAGAAAACCGTCCCCACCAGCATCAAGCTGCCCGCCAGCGTTAAAGCGCAAATTGACGAAAGCGCACGCAAAGCGGGGGTGAGTGCGCATGCTTTTATGGTTAAAACGCTCAGTGAGGCAACGCAGCGCTCGCGTTTGCGGGAGCAGTTTCACCTTGACAGCGTGGCCTCTTTTGAAGAGGTGCAGGCAACCGGGCTAGCCTACGATTGGGAAGAGGTAAAGACCTACCTCAAAGCGCGCGCAAAAGACCGCACTACGCCACGTCCACCGCTTAGGCCTTGGCGCGGCGCATGACCGCTTTTACGGTTCGCATAGCCAAGGCGGCGGCGGCGGATTTAGAACGCCTTCAAGATTTTCTTGAAGTGGCGGGTGATCCCGCATCTACCGAACTCATGTTCTTCATCATTGACGCACTCGATGTATTGACCCATCAACCCGGTATAGGTAGGCCCGTAGAGGGCGATAAGCAAGGCAGTCGCGAGCTCATCATCGACCGTGGATCTTCCGGCTACTTAGCACAGTACCGTATACAGCGCGGGCTCAATCAAGTCACCGTCGTCCGCATCCGCCATCAACGTGAGTCCGGGTACTTTGACACCGAAACTTAAAACGCAAAAGAAAAAACAACCATGGTCACAAAAAAACCCAAAGGCCTAGGCCGCGGCCTCGAAGCATTGCTTGGCCCCACCGTTGGCGAAACCGCTGCCAGCGACAACGCCAGCGGCACCGCAAGCAACAGCCCAGGCTTGCCCGCATCGCTGCGCTTGGCCGACATCGTGGCGGGCCAATACCAGCCACGCACCCGCATGGACGAGGGCGCGCTGTATGAGCTGGCCGAGTCCATCAAGGTACAGGGCATCATGCAGCCCATACTGGTGCGGCGTTTGACGAGTGGTGCCAACGACGGCAAATACGAAATCATCGCTGGCGAGCGGCGCTTTAGGGCCGCCAAACTGGCAGGGCTGGACAGCGTGCCGGTGCTGGTGCGCGACGTGCCCGACGAGTCCGCCGCTGCCATGTCGCTGATTGAAAACATCCAGCGCGAAGACTTGAACCCCCTTGAAGAAGCCAACGGCCTGCAACGGCTGGTGAAAGAGTTTGGGCTCACTCACGAGATGGCCGCGCAGGCCGTGGGACGCTCGCGCAGCGCGGCATCCAACCTGCTGCGCCTGCTCAATCTGGCCGAACCGGTGCAAAGCATGTTGATGGCGGGCGACCTCGACATGGGCCATGCGCGCGCACTGCTGGCGCTGGACCGGGCCACGCAAATCACGGCGGCCAACCAGATCAGCGCCAAAAAAATGTCGGTACGCGAAGCCGAAAGCCTGGTCAAAAAACTCGGTGCCGAGTTCTCGCTCCAGCCGCAACGCGCAGCCAAGGAAAAATCACGCGATACCCGCCGGGTTGAAGAAGAGCTGGCCGACCTGCTCATGGCCGAGGTTGAGGTGCGAATTAAAAAGCAGGTCAAACGCAACGGCAGGCGCGAAGACGTGGGCGAGCTGGCGATCCGGTTTTCGTCAATGGACGAGCTCAATGGCCTGATCGAACGTTTGCGCGGCGGGAAGTGACTGCGCGGCGTTGATGCGAGAACTGCTGCGATGATCCGCGAGTTTTTGGGGTCAGAGCCCAATAACTCTGGGCAGCAGAAATACAGGTTCGGAAAACCCTCAGGCTGGGCCATAATTTGAGGGTACTTCTAGAAGTTCAGATTTTCGGGATGAAGTGCAAGGCGCACGGAGCGCAGGAACCGGAACGTACTTCAGGTACGTGAGGATTTCGAGCACCGTGCAACGCCGCAATTCGCCCGAAAAATGAATTTATAGAAGTGCCCTTTATTGCAGGATGCCAGCCACAACATTGATGCTCAGTGCCACGATCAGCATGTTGAAGCCAAACGACAGCACGCCATGCACCAGCGTCAGGCGGCGCATCTCGCGTGAGGTGACCTGTACATCAGACACCTGCGAGGTCATGCCGACCACAAAGGCGTAGTACAGAAAATCAAAATAGTCCGGGTCTTGCCCGCCCGGAAATTGCAGGCCGGGGCCATCGGGTTCGTTGAGCTTTTCCTCGTGGTAGTACAGATGGGCATAGTGAAAGGTCACAATGGTTTGTATAAAAAGCCACGATAAGGCAAGCGCAATCATCGACAGGCCAATGTGATGCGCCTTATCCATCCCTGAAAGACTTCGGCTTTGCTGAATCAGCACCGTGATGGCGGCAACACAGGCAGCAGTGGCCAGCAGCAGTACAAAAAGAAGAACGACGCTGCGCTCATCCTGCGCCTGGGCACGTGTGCGGGTACGCTCTGAATCAAAACCCACGCAAAGCCACCAAGCCAACAGCAGGTAAACAACAAGACCCACGCACCAGCCCAGCAAGCCGCGAAACTGCCAGCCCACGGGCAGTGGCAGCGCTGCCACTGCCAGGCCAGCCAACAAACCATAAATCAGACGCTGCGGCCCCGTGGTTTCAGAAAGATGTTTGCGCATGGCAGTTATTGTGCGATACAAGAAGACCAGACAAAAAAACCCACCCGAAGGTGGCTTTTTACATTACTGGCGGGCGGACGTCTTTCATATCATCACCGCTAACCCGCATGGATGTTAAATTTTATTAATTGCTAAAACTTAAATACCCCAAAAAATACCCCCAACCTTCATGAGTCACCTAGGGATCACTTGACATCGCTAAGTAGCTCAGTCTGCGAGTCGCATCCGATGCCCAAGACGTTCCGATTATCGTCGCGGCTGCTGACAGCTCGCTGAAGACGCGTCAATCCACCGTCGTTAAACAGCTTTACAGGCACTGGCTTCACTCTAGTTCCTGACGAACTAGACTTGAACATGACATGCGTAGCGCTACAGCCAGTGCAAATCTTTAACTTCAATGACGAACGAGGTGACGCTCTGGCACCACTCCGTTTAACCCCGTTCGGCGTGTTCTTTCATTTTTGCCATTGTGACCATAAGGGCGACGCCGCCAAGCGTTTTGATCAGGCCCGAATGCTGAGCATAAAAACTCCCGACCTGATCTACGACGCTAGGTTTGGCCTGCTCCGCATGGCTGGCGATCTCTGTAACCTGCTCAGGCGACAGTTGTGACGCCTGGTCTGGCGTAATCTGTGACTGCCCAGGCCGAAGGAATTTGCTGAGTATGCCGCCACCCAACGACGCGGCCGCCGCCGGTCCCACGGCACTCAGAATCTGGTTGAGTAAACCAGCTTGCTGGGTCGACGATGAATTGCCGAAGAGCTGGCCGACCATATTGGCGAAAGGGGGCGTCTCGTCGGAACGCAGCGCGCCAGCGATTCCAGAGGCCAGTTGGTCTTTCGATGCGTTTTGAGCAACCTGGTCAAAATGTTTTTCCGGTTCAGTGCCAGCAAGCGCGTTTTGCAAAATATCCATCAAGCCCATAGCTGATTCTCCTTAAATTAACACATTAATTCACTAATACTTTGAGCCGACGCCGGTCAAATCAAATGAGGCCTGAGGCCTTCGGCTGCTGCGAAAGCCCAAAACTCAAATTTTTACTGGGTGAGCACGTCTCACCACGATTGGATGACCACTATTTAAACACCTTACACAACTCACGCACTGGCAGTGGTCAAGCAGGCAGTTTTATCGTTCGGTTATGTTGGAGCGCGTCAGAAAACCGGTAGCTAAAGTTATCAACGTTTGGTGATAAGGCCGTATCCGACGAGCAGGATGATCGCACCTACTAAAGATGCCAAGAAACCTGCGCCCGCCCCTGCTTGATACCAACCCATCGCTTGCCCGAGATATGTCGCTGCTAATGAACCCGCGATCCCGAGAATCGTGGTCAGAATGAAACCCATCTTTTGATCACCCGGCAGGAGAGCTCGGGCGATCAGCCCCACAACAAGTCCGATGAGAATTGTCCAAATAAGTGACATAAATATGATTCCTTAGTCTTTCAAGTCAGCCGGGACTTTGCCACCGTTAGCAGCAACTTTATTCATCACTTGGCGGTGAAGCCAAATGTTCATGGAGGCAGAGTCATTCATGTCGCCGGTGTAATCGAGCTCTTTGGCCAAATCCTTGCGGGCAGAGAGCGAGCTGTCGATGTTGAGCAACTTCATTAAATCGACAATCGAAGTGCGCCAATTTAGCTTCTCCGACGACTTTTGCGCTAGATCGGTCAGCAACTTTTCTACATCCACCTCAGTTATCGGAGTTGGAGTGGTCACAGCTACGGCAGTAGGTGTTGCGGGGTTGTACTGCGGGACAGCAGACGGGGAGGCTGGCGAAGGAGCAGCGTGTGAGCTGGGAAAAATCTTGCTAAAAATATCGCTTAGGATGCCCATCATGTTTCCTTTAAGTTCAAAATAGTTTCAGGGAGTAGCCTTAAATTTAGACTTTCCAAGCAACTACGGAACCAGAGAATAGCTATGAGAGCAACGACAGTAAATGGTCATCAGCCAATGTCTTTGTAGGACATTAGGCTGAATACCTAAAACTACCGTCAACAAGAGCCGACATTCGGTTGCAACACGCCGAATTTGGACGCTACTTAGCGGTTCGTCTTTCAATGTCAGCATCACCGCCTGCAACGCTCAAACAACGCGGATGGTTTCACCGGCCTGGCGCCACGACTATCGGACAGCGTGGCGCTTGGCACGGCGATGGTGAACGCGTTTGAGATGCTTTTTTGTGTGTCTCTTAATTACACGCTCCTGAACAAGCACAGGATGATTTTTTGCATATGCTGCATCCCGTTCAGCTACTCGCCTCGCGCCAGCTGAGTCTGAGGTGCCTTGTGCAAAGCTGCTGAAAGCGGCAACAGATAAAAGTAACGCTACAAGGGTTGATTTTTTCATGATGATTTCCTTTTGAGTTAACGATAACGGGCTTACTGGGCAATTGTTTAACGTAGCTCGCTCAGATCGGATGACCATCGGCTTATCAAATATTGCTACCAAGTCACGCGCAAGCAAATCAGCTCAAGGGCCGTTTTGAGCACGTCATGAGAGCGCTTTAGGCAGACCTACTGCGGCAAGCTTTGTAGCCGGGTACTGCACAAAAAACTCCCTCGACTTTTCGGCTGGCGCATCAAGCCAAGCGTCATAGCTGTCTTCATTCAATATCACCACCATGCGCTTGTCCTGCTTGTCCGGCGGGCGCTTTTTGTCGGGCCGGTGTAGCTCTCTGAAGATGGAGTGCGTGTCAGCGTTGATAGTCAGCATCGTGAAGCTGTTGTGCCATTCGCCGGTGCCTGGGTCTTTCCAGGGATTCCACAAGCCTGCCACGCCCAAGGGAGCGTCGTCTGTCCTGGTAATCCGCGTCGGAATGTGTTTGCCAGTTCGCCAGTCGGGCTCGTAGATAGCGTTGCACGGCACGATGCAATGCCTACCCTTAGCCCAAGCATGTTTGAAGCTGGCCAGCTCGCTCACAGTTTCGGTCCGGGCGTTATAGGTGCGCAGCCCATACTTGATGTCCTTGGCAAAGCCAGGCAACAAGCCGAAGTGTCCGACCACGACTTCACGCTCGGGTACGGCCTCATCCCCAGAATCGCGCTCAGGCGGACGCCGAATCATAGGCGCCAGCCCCGTCGGAAAAATATGCAGTGGCAATTGCACCGGCGATTGCGGTCGCTCGATGCCGAAATGTTTAGCGTATCGCTCCCATTCCCGAAGCGCTTCATAGTGGGCACACATGGTGTAACTCTAAGCCACTTGATACACTGTGGATATGACCAGTGTTTTACCGCCTTCTGCTACCGTGTACCAACGCGGCATGCCGCTACCGCTGCCCATGGTGGAAGGCCGCATCCGAGCTGGCTTTCCATCCCCAGCGGCTGACTTTGCAGTCAAGCGACAAGACCTGAATGACCTGCTAATCACCCACCCCGCTGCAACATTCTTCTGGTCAGTGGCCGGTAAATCGATGTTTGGCGCGGGTATTGATGAGGGCGACATCCTGGTGGTCAATCGGGCACTCGCGAGCAACGCCAAACATGGCGACATCGTGGTGGCCGAGGTAGACCAGGACTTCACCGTCAAATACCTTCACAAGCGTGCTGGTCAGATTCAACTACGCGCAGCCGATTCAACCTTCCCGCCCATCATCTTCAAGGACGGGCAGACCATGACGATCTGTGGCGTGGTTACCAGCGTCATCAAACGCTTCAGGAAATGACATGTACGCGCTTGTGGACGGCAATAACTTCTACGTATCGTGCGAGCGGGCCTTCAGGCCGACGCTGAAGACTCGTCCCGTTGTGGTACTGAGCAACAACGACGGTTGCGCGATTGCCCGGTCAAACGAAGCCAAGGCACTCGGCATCAAGATGGGTCAGCCTTGGTTTGAATGCCGGAAACTGGCCGAAGAACATGGCGTGATTGCGTTGTCGGCCAACTTCACGCTGTACGGGGACATGAGCGACCGCATGATGAGCATTGCCGCTGGGCTGGGCCCTAGCCAAGAGGTTTATTCCATCGATGAGAGCTTTATCGACCTCACCGGCGTACGTGGCGACGTGACCGCTCGGGCACGATTGATGCGTGAGCGCATCCTCGAATGGATCGGCATACCCACCGGCATTGGCATTGGCCCGACGAAGACTTTGGCAAAGTTGGCTAACCATGTTGCCAAAAACGCCGACCGCAAGCCGGGTAGCTACCCCACCGAGCTTGCGCGCGTATGCAACCTGGAATCGCTGCCTGCATCTGACTTGGATGCAGTGCTGGAGGCTACTGACGTTGGCGAGGTCTGGGGCATTGGCCGACGCATTGCCCACCAGTTGACAACGGAAAGCGTCACCAATGTGTTGCAACTGGTGCAGATTGATCCGGCCACTGTGCGGCGGCGCTGGAGCGTCGTCTTAGAGCGTACCGTGCGTGAATTACAGGGTCAGCAGTGCATTACGCTTGAAGACCAGCCTCCACCCAAAAAGGAGATTGCTTTTACCCGTAGCTTCGGCCAGCCCGTGACCGGGATAGCAGACCTGGTCGAAGCCGTCAGTGCCTTTGCCAGTGGCACAGCTGGCAAACTGCGCAAACAAAATAGCCTGGCAGGCCAGTTGCTGGTCTTCATCCACACCAGCCCATTCCGGCCGGGGCCAAAGTACAGCCGCTCCATCACCGTGCCGCTGCGCCGGCCGACGGCTGATACCAATCTGTTGGTAGCGGCAGCCGTCGCAGGTCTCAAGGTGATCTACAAGCCAGGCTATGACTACATCAAGGCTGGCGTGATGTTGTTGGACCTTCAGGCCGATACTTTCTACCAGGGCGAGCTGTCACTGGAACCCGACGAAGTCCATGACCGCAGCAAGTTGATGGACACACTGGACAAGCTAAATGACCGCTACGGTCGTGGAACGCTAAAGGTGGCCAGTGAAGGCCTTGCTGGCGACAAACGCGTCTGGTCTATGCGCCAGCAACTGCGCACACCGCACTACACGACCAATTGGGATCATATGCCGGTAGCCCGGGCATGACTATGGAAACATCCCCCGTCATCACCCTGGGTCGCGTTCACGCCAGACGGCTAAGAGACCTGTATCGGTCAGCAGGTTGGCCCAGCCAGGACAAGGTGGAGATCGAACTATTGACCACAGGCCTGCTGGAGCGAGTCTCTAGCGTCAGCGGTCATGACACCGTAAAACTCACCGATGCTGGCATTAATCACCTCGCACTGGCGTTTTACAAGAATCGCCAGGCGCGCTCTGCCCACGAATCTTTGGTGGAGTTGGTTGCACAAACCATGATGCGGGACGGCCGCATTGCCTGGACTGGCCTGAGCCTGAGAGCGCAGCTCCCTTCTCACGCTGAGACCTCATCACGCTGGAAGATTTGCATGCCCGATGTCTTCTCAATCCGCAATACCACGGTGGCGGGTTATCTGGAACCAGTGGTGCATGAAATCAAGGTGAGCCGCGCGGATTTGCTGGGAGACCTCAAGTCCAGGGATAAGCGCGACAGTTACCTCAATGTGGGTGGCCAATGCTGGTATGTCCTGGGCTGTGACACCAAAGGCAGGCCCATTGCGAAACCTGAAGAAATACCGGATGAGTGCGGCGTGATGATGTTATTTGACGGGCGGCTTCAAGTTCTCCGCAATGCACCCAAGCGGGCTATTGCGGATTTGCCTTTTTCGATGTGGATGGCACTGGCCAAGGCCTCGCCCATGGGTTCTGGTGCTTGTCTCTTAGCCATTGAACCCAGCCAGTCACCCTTGACGGATCAACCCGATCCTGGCCTCACGCCATGAGTGCAGTCGCAGAGCAGATCACAGCGGACGACGTTGCAGAAGAGGCACTCTATAAGGTCTCGGTTCGTAACTTGTGCCTGTTCAGCGCGAAGGTGGGCGATCTTGACTTGCGCTTCACACCCTCGCCCACAGCGCAGCAAGGTCGCGAAGGTCACACGCTTGTCGCCAGTCGGCGCGGGCCAAGCCATGAAGCAGAAGTCAAGCTATCAGGAAAGTACCACTGTCTGCAAGTCAGTGGCCGGGCCGATGGGTATGACGCAGAAACCAACGAGCTGGAAGAAGTCAAGACCTTCCGCGGTTCCCTAGAGGCGATAACGCCCAACCGCAAGGAGCTGCATTGGGCACAACTCAAAGTTTATGGCTGGCTAATGTGCCAGAGCCGGGAGCTGGCCAAGCTGAATCTGAAGCTGGTTTACTTTGATGTGGGCGACCAGTCGGAACATCCCATCAATCAAGAGTTCGGTGCGCAAGATCTCAAACTTTTCTTCGATGCAACGTGCGAGAGGTATCTAGGTTGGGCACGGCTGGAATTGGATCATCGCCAACGGCGCGACGCTGCACTTGAGGAACTTGCGTTCCCGCAGTTACCTTTTCGCCCGGGCCAACGCGAGCTGGCCAAAGAGGTTTACCGGGCCTGCGTGCAATCGAGGCCTCTTCTGGTTCAGGCCCCTACCGGCATCGGCAAGACTATCGGGACGGTTTTTCCCGCGTTAAAGGCGATGCCGGTCCGGGGTGTCGATAAGCTTTTTTTCCTCACGGCCAAGACGCCCGGGCGCCAAGTAGCGCTGCAAGCGCTGCAAAAGATCACTCGCACACATGCGAAATTTCCACTTAGGGTCATAGAGCTGGTTGCCAAAGACAAGGCCTGTGAGCATAGGGATAAAGCCTGCCATGGGCAGTCGTGCCCGCTGGCTAGCGGTTTTTATGACCGCCTGCCGTTGGCAAGAGCTGCGGCAGCGCAACTGGCCTGGCTGGACCAGAAGAGCCTGCGTGAGGTAGCACTAGATCATCAGGTCTGTCCCTATTACCTTGGCCACGAGATGGTCCGCTGGAGTGATGTCGTGGTCGGAGACTACAACTACTACTTCGACCGCAGTGCCATGCTGTACGCCCTCACGATTGAAAGTGACCTTAGAGTGAGTGTTCTGGTGGATGAGGCACATAACTTCTATGCAAGGGCGTGCAGCATGTACAGCGAGGACCTGAGCCATGCGCAGACTCTGACCGTTCGAGCTGATGTACCTAAAACCATTCGCGGCCGAATCGAT
>JBKJOH010000107.1:0-8340 GCA_046593295.1 Polaromonas sp.
TGAGTAGAAAGTCCACCGTATCGCCTGCCTTGTCCACCGCGCGATAAAGATATTTCCATTGACCTGCGACCTTGATATAGGTCTCGTCCATGCGCCAGCTTGTACCCACGGGGCGCTGTCACTACCAGGTTGACGATGCGCGTAAATTTTTGGAAACTATCGGAGTAAAGCCATGAACACCATGACCTACAAAGGGCAAACCGCCCGTGTTGATTTTGACGAACGAGATGATATTTTTGTCGGCCACCTGCTCGGCATCACTGATGTGGTCGGGTTCCACGCTGACACCGTGCGTGGCCTTCGCGCCGCGTTTGCAGAAGCGGTTGACGACTATATCGATACCTGCGCCAAGATCGGCAAGGCTGTTGAAAAGCCAGCCAGTGGCAAGCTCATGCTGCGCGTGCCGCCCGAAGTACACAGCGCCGCGTTGATTGCAGCCAAAGGCAGCGGCACCAGCCTGAACCAATGGGCGGCAAAAGTGCTGGGCGAGGCGGCTCACGCCTGATGCGCCTGCCCGGTGGGCTCGATGGGCGCGAAACGTTTTAGATTTCATGCGTCTTCATTTGAGCGTGGCCCCTTTATTACTTTATTGCTCGCCGTCGCATTGGAACAAGTAACGCGACAAGTTACAATCCCGCGATGATTAAAAGTTTCGCGCACAAAGGGTTGGAGCGCCTTTTTACCAAGGGCAGCGCCAGCGGCGTACAGACCGACTACGCGCCCCGCATTGTCCTGATCCTTGACGCGATAGACGCGGCGGCGCAAGTGTTGGAACTGGACTTGCCCGGCTTTCGCCTGCACCGCTTGAAAGGTGGCAAAAAGAGACTTTGGAGTATTCGCGTTTCGGCCAATTGGCGCATCACGTTTGAATTTGCAGACGGTGACGCACACCTATTGAACTTGGAGGATGATCACTAATGGACAGCCTGAGAAACAAAAACCGCAAACCCACCCACCCCGGCGCATTGCTGCGCGAAGTAGTTTTGCCGGAACTGGGCATTACCCAAGGCGAGCTAGCCGAGCAGTTGGGCGTATCGCGCCGCACGGTATCGGAAGTGCTGCACGAACGCCGCCCGGTCACGCCGGATTTTGCCTTGCGGCTGGGGCGCTATGTTGGCAACGGCGCGGCGATCTGGTTGCGTATGCAGCAGGCGCTAGACCTGTGGCAACTAGAGCACAACAAGGCAGCAGAATACAAACACATCACACAACATCGACAAGCCGCGTAATGGCAACCGTGCGCAACCCCCGCATTGCGCCGTTGCCCTTGGCTGCGCCAAGATCGGCAAGGCTGTTGAAAAGCCAGCCAGTGGCAAGCGCATGCTGCATGTGCCGCCCGAAGTACACAGCGCCACGTTGATTGCAGCCAAAGGCAGCGGCACCAGCCTGAACCAATGGGCGGCAAAAGTGCTGGGTGATGCGGCTCATGCTTGATGCACTTGCCCGGTTGGCTCGATTGGCGCGAAACGTTTCAGATTCCATGCGTCTTAATTCGAGCCTGGCCACTTTATTACTCTAATTGGCACTGGCTCATCACTAAAATGATCAATACAGACTAGGCGTCAATAAGCCAGAACAGGGGCCCCATGAAAATATTCCGTTCAGTGAACGAACCAATCCGAACTGGGCTCAGTTGGGATGAACGCTGGGGTGACGCACACAGAAGCGTCATATCTTCCTGGGAGCGTGGCCGTGAGAAGAGTCTTGAATCCCCCGACTTGGCCGCAGATGCCAGAAACGGGCAGCTCGTCCTTTTGCCTTGGAAGGGTGGGGTTGAAAAAGCCATCAAGAAGACTGAAAAATACGGAGTCTTCAACTACTTGGCAATGTGGCAGGGGCTGCGTGGCGATGACTTGAATGTTGACCCTGACCAGGAGCGCTCCGTTACCTGCAGCGTCACAGAAATGACCGTGGTTTTCACGAGCGACTACGACAAATTCGCAAACCAGTAGTCTCCAAGGAACCAAATGAACTTCATTGCAATTGACTTGGAAACGGCAAACGCCGACATGGGATCCATTTGTCAGATTGGCATTGCTGTGTTTTCCGGAAGACAACTGGTCAGTGAGTGGTCATCACTTGTCAATCCAGAAACCTACTTTGACGATATGAACATCTCCATTCACGGCATTGAGCCGCATATGGTTGTTGGGCAGCTTACTTTGCCGGCCGTCGCTGAGAAAGTTCGGACCCTGATGCTCGATACAGTTTCAGTCTGTCACACCCACTTTGACAGAATTGCTTTGCAGCGTGCGTTCGACAGGTACAGGCTTCAACCCGTTGCCACCACATGGCTTGATTCCGCAAGAGTTGTTCGGCGCACATGGAAGGACTTGGCTTGGAGCGGGTACGGGCTAAAAAACGTGTGCGACAAGATTGGCTACCAGTTCAAACACCACGACGCACTTGAGGATGCCAAAGCTGCTGGCTACGTGCTGCTGGCAGCGTTCAAAGAGTCGCAGCTTGACATGGATGCATGGTTGCATCGTGTCGGCCAGCCAATCGACCCCGCACGCGCGTCATACGGAGCTGCGGTCCACCGTGACGGAAACCCCGAAGGCGACCTTTATGGCGAAGTTCTTGTGTTTACTGGAGCGCTTGAACTCCCGCGTGCCGAAGCTGCGGACCTTGCGGCCTTAGCCGGCTGCGAGGTAACGCCAAACGTAACGAAGAAAACCACAATCCTTGTGGTGGGCGACCAAGACGTTACCAACTTGGCTGGACACGAAAAGAGTTCAAAGCATCGCAAGGCTGAAGAGCTCGCACTCACAGGCAAGCCGATACGCATCATCCGCGAAAGTGACTTCAAAGAACTTGTTCGGAGCGCACAGGCTTAGCTGATAAATCCACGAAAGAGAATTGCTGGTCAGAGTCCAATTGGATCGGATTGCTACAAACAACATACCTGCTCACGCCCGCAACCATTGCCTGAAAGCCACTTTAACCCCTACAAAAAATAAGGGGGCAGGCTCGAATTAAGCGTGCGCGACAGGTTCTCGTCAAGCAGCAGCTTCATTGCGCTTTGAGTGAATAAACTTGGTGCTCACGGTCAGCCGCAAAGGCCAGCACCGAAAAAATGTCGTGCAATTTTATGATGCCACTACCGGAATCACCCCGGTCAAACGATAGTATTTTTGCCACAGCGTCTCGCGGGTTTCGATGTGGGCGGGATTCACGGGAATGCAGGCCACGGGGCAAACTTGTACGCACTGCGGCTCGTCAAAGTGGCCCACGCATTCGGTGCATTTGTTGGGGTCTATCTCGTAGATTTCTGCGCCGAGGTAAATCGCCTGGTTGGGGCATTCGGGTTCACAGACATCGCAGTTGATGCACTCGTCGGTGATCAGCAGGGCCATCTCAGCCGCCTTTGCCGACAGCCGCATGGGCTGCGCTTAAAACTTTTGCCACTTCGGGGCTGACCATCTGGCTCACATCGCCACCGAGCTTGCTGATCTCGCGCACCAGCGTGCTACTGATGCAGGCAAGCGGCGCATCGGGCAGCAAAAAGACGGTTTCAACATCGGGATTGAGCTTGCGGTTCATGGCCGCCATTTGCGCTTCGTAGTCAAAATCTGTCAGGTTGCGAATGCCGCGCACGATGGCTGTGGCTTCCTGCGCTTCGCAAAAATCCACAATCAGCCCGTCGAAAGGCAGGACGGTCACATTGGGAAACTCCCTGCACGCGGCCTCAACCAGCTCTACCCGTTGTTCAACGCTAATTAGCGTTTTTTTGTGTTGGGCAATCGCGACTGCAATGACGAGCTGGTCAAACAACCTGGCAACACGGCACACCACGTCAAGGTGGCCTAGCGTGACGGGGTCAAACGTGCCGGAATAAACAGCTGTGCGTAGCGGCAATGGCCTGAGGATGGATGCGGTGGAAGGCATGGCGAAATTATGCTCCGTCAAGCACCAGGCCTGCTTTGACCAGCAAATGGAAGTGCACCGCGCCCGCTTTGCCGAAACGATGTACCTTCAAACCAAAGCCCTGCAGCTCGTCGTCAACCCACGGCTTGGGTGCTTCGAGGTACACAAAACCAGTTGAATGTACGGCGTGCGCGGCGGCCTTCAAGGCGGCATCAAAAAACGTGGCCTCAAACGGCGGGTCGAGAAAAATCAATTGCATACTGCCGGGGCTCAAACGCCTGAGCAGGCTGACACCATCGCCGCGCTCTACCTTCACCATATCGGCCTTGAGCTTGATTTGCATACCTTTGAGCTTTTCAACCAGCACCGGGTCCTGCTCGCAAATCAACACCTCCAGCGCGCCGCGCGATGCGGCCTCAAAACCCAGCACACCAGTACCTGCAAACACATCTGCGCAGCGCCAGCCTGTGAGGTCTTGGCCGAGCCAGTTGAACAGCGTTTCGCGCACACGGTCTGGCGTGGGGCGCAAGCCGGGCCGCGTGGCCACGGGCAGTTTGCTGCGCTTGAATTGACCACCAATGATGCGTATCTCGCCCGGCGGTACGGTCTTGCGACCGACCACTTTGCCCGACCGTGCGGCCTTCGGTTTTTTTTCCTGCGACTCTACTTTTGCCAGTGCTGTGTACTTCAAGGTGTTCCGCCTAAAACAAGAGTCACCATTTTGTCAGGTTGCAGTTTCTGTGCAAAAGCGCTCTTGATGCTTTGCACCGTGACCTTGCCGACCTGCTGCGTCCAGGTATCAAGGTAGTTGAGTGGCAAGTCGTTCCAGGCGATGTTGCTGACATTACCCAGCAGCTTGCGGTTGCTGTCGATCAGCAAAGCAAAGCCGCCTATGAGGTTGTCTTTGGCGGCTTTCAGCTCGGCATCCGTAGGGCCATCAGCCACAAAATCGCGCAGCACCTTGCGCGTCACTTCAAGCGCTTGAGCGGCCTGGTCTGGCCGGGTCTGCAGGCCGATGGTGAAAGCCCCAGCGTGCAGCCCTGGTGAAAAGCTGCTAGACACACTGTAGGTCAGCCCGCGTTTTTCACGCACCTCGTTCGACAGGCGCGAGACAAAGCCGCCACCGCCCAATATGTAATTGCCGACCAGCAAAGGAAAGAAAGCCGGGTCTGAGCGCTTGTAGCCGGGCTGGCCTATCAGCACCTGGGCCTGGGCTGCAGCAAACGCAATGACGATCTGCTGTGCCTGGCTCAAGGCCGCAACTTCTGCCACGGGCGGCTGCGCCGGCAGGCTGCTGCAACTGGCACCCGCTGCCAATTGAGGCAGGCGTGCCAGCAGGCGCTGGGCAATGGCATTGGCTTGCGCCCGCGTCACTGCGCCCACCAGGCTGATGCGCGCGCGGCAGGCAACCACTCCGGCAGCGTAAAACGCCTGCATGTCGGCCACGCTGATGCGACCCAGGCTGGCCTCTGTCACTTCAAAACCGTAGGGGTGGCTGCCATAAACAGCCTTGGCGTAAGCACGGCCCGCCACACTGGATGGTCGGGTGTAGGACTCTTTCAGGCTGGCGACAGATTTTTGCCGGTCACGCTGCCAGAGGCTGTCAGGGAAAGACGGCTCACCGATTTGCCGCGCGGCCAACGCAACCGCCTTGTCAAGCAGGTCGGGCTCGGTCAGCGTGCGCAGCGAAAAACTCATGCGATCCGCGCCCGCGCTAGAGCCAAACTGCGCACCCAGATCGGCCCAGGCCTCGCCGAGTGCGTTTTCATCCAGCGCTGGCAAAGCGCCCCGCGCGGCAACGCCCTGGGACAACAGCGATGCGGTTGCACCGGCTAGCCCGGCCTTATCGGGCGAGACACGGCGGCTACCGGCATCAAAATCAATCTGCACATCGAGCATGGCAATCGCCGGACTCTCGACCAGGTAGACCTTTGCGCCATTGGCCAAAGTCCATTGCTGAATCGGTATGGCAGCGAAAGAATAGGCTGAAATAGTGGCAAAAAAGGCTGCAGCGCCCATTATTCGGGCGCGACCAGCTACGTTTTTAATAGCGGAACCAAGGTTATTGAACAGTTGCATGACTCTTATCTCAGTTCAGTTCCGGGTGGCAGTGAGGGCGCGCGCGGCTTGGCGGAGGGGTCCATCGGCTGCGGCAGCAAGGTCGCCACGGTGAGCTGATCGTCACCAAAATATTTGGCGGCAACGGCCTTGACTTCATCGCTGGTCACGCTGCGCAGCTTGGCGATCAGGCGCGCGCTGGCATCCAGCGGCAGCCCGGTGACCCAGTTGGAGCCAAGCTCGCGCGCCTGGTTGAACACGCCGTCAAGCTTGTAGGTCTCGCTCGCAGTCCATTGGATTTTGACGCGCATCAGTTCTGCATCTTTCACGCCATCACGCGCCACCAGTGCCACCTGCTCGCGCAGTGCGGCCTGCAGCTGTACAGTGGTTTTGCCTTGCGCAGGTACGCCATCGAGCGTGAACAACTGCGGGCCACGCCCGAGCAAACCGCTGGATGCGCCTGCGCTGTCAGCCACGCGGTCGTCGCCCTGCTGCAAGGCCCTGTCCAGACGCGCGCCGCTGTAGCCGTCGAGCACGGCAGCCAGTACCGTCAGCGCTAATGCATCGCGGCCCGCAGAGTTGGCAGTGGGTGCTGAGTCGAGCAAATCAGCCGCCTCCAGCTTGGGCACCTTGAAAGCAAGCGTCACATACGACTGGCTGGCCTGCGCCTTGTAGTCAATAGCTTTGATGCCGCTTTGCACTGGCTCCAGGCGCGGCTTGCGCGGCGGCACCGGGCGCGCCGCCATGCTGCCGTAATATTTTTCAGCCAGGGCGCGAACCTGCGCCACCTCAACATCGCCAGTCACCACGACCGCAGCGTTGGCCGGCACATACCAGCGGCGGTAAAAATCTCTGGCATCGTCAGGAGTCATCGCATCCAGGTCGCTCATCCAGCCGATCACGGGGCGGCGATAAGGCGACGTGGTGAAGGTCATGGCGCTGGCGGCTTCATACAGCATGGCTCGGGGCGAGTCCTCGGTGCGCAGGCGGCGCTCTTCTTTCACAACTTCTATCTCACGCTTGAACTCGTCGTCAGGCCACTGGTTGTTGGCGAAACGATCCGACTCCAGGCGCATCACATCTTCCAGCTTGTCTGCCGGAATCTGCTGGTGGTAGCCGGTCGCGTCGCGCCCGGTAAAAGCGTTGTCGCGCCCGCCCAGAGCTGCCACGCGGCGCGAGAACTCACCCGGCTTGGTGGTGGCCGTGCCCTTGAAGAGCATGTGCTCCAGCACATGCGCCACACCGGACGTGCCATCGACTTCGTCTATCGAGCCAACCCGAACCCAGAGCATGTGCGCAGCAGTGGGTGCGCGGTGGTCGGGCTTGACGATCACTGTCAAACCATTGGCAAGGGTGAACTGCTCTGTGGTCGCAACGCTGGCCGTTTGCGCTTGCACCGCGCCGCTGGCAACGGCAAGCGCAAGCTGCAAGGTGATGAGGGGGGCAATGCGCCATAAAGCGGGTGAAAAATCAGGTTTCATGGTTTTCATATTTTTCATAGAATAGTGCGACTCCAAAGCAGGTTCAATGTTCAGTTTCTTCAAGAAAAAATCCCCTCCCCCGTCGCTAGCACCGGTTACGCCAGCCTCAGTCGGAAGCCTTGCCGGCAGCCTCACAGGCAGCTTAATAGGCAGTGCCCTTGTCGCCCCGATAGCTGTCGCTGCAGTCGGCACGATGGCCCCCGAGCGTGAGCGCTGGCTGGCCAAGCTTACCTCGGGTTTGCGCAAGACCGGCGCCAGCATCTCCGGCGTGTTTATCGGCACGCAGGTTGACGACGCGCTGTATGAAGACCTCGAATCTGCCCTGCTGATGGCCGATACCGGTGTCAAGGCCACCAACTTCCTGCTTGACGCGGTCAAGCGGCGCGTCAAGGAAAGCGCCGTAACCCACCCCGTCGCGGTCAGGAACATTCTGCTGGACGAACTCGCCAAACTGCTCAGGCCGCTTGAAAAAGCGCTGGTCATAGGCCAGCAGCAACCCACCGTCATCATGGTGACGGGCGTGAACGGTGCGGGTAAAACAACGTCGATAGGCAAACTCACGCGACACCTGGCCAATGAGGGTGCTTCGGTGCTGCTGGCCGCTGCCGATACCTTCAGGGCTGCGGCACGCGAACAACTCAGCGTCTGGGCTGACCGCAATACGGTCGAGATCATCAGCCAGGCCGGTGGCGACCCGGCTGCCGTCAGTTTCGATGCCGTCAGCGCAGGCAAGGCGCGCGGCAAGGACGTGGTGCTGGTCGATACCGCCGGCCGCCTGCCGACGCAGCTGCATTTGATGGACGAGCTGCGCAAGATGAAGCGCGTGGTTCAGAAAGCCGATGCAACGGCTCCGCATGAAGTGCTTTTAGTGATCGACGGCAACACCGGGCAGAACGCACTTTCGCAGGTCAAGTCGTTCGATGCCGCCTTGGGC
>JBKJOH010000129.1:0-3091 GCA_046593295.1 Polaromonas sp.
CTGGGTGTAGCTTTGGTATTTGCCGACCAGGGCGGGGGGGAAGGTGATGTAGGCTATCAGTCCGCCGCGAGCGGCTTCCTCAAGCGAGAGGGCCGCATTGTTTTGATTTTTGCGGAGCGTGTTAACCACCGCAATCGCCACATCGTTGAATGGCTGCGCCTTGCCGGTGCCGAGGTTGAAGATGCCGGACTTCTCGGGATGGTCGAGAAACCACAGATTGACGGCCACCACGTCGTCGATAAATACAAAATCGCGCATTTGCTGGCCGGCGGCGTAGCCATCATGCTCGCCAAACAGTTTGACCTTGGTGTCAAGCTGGTACTGGTTGAACTGGTGAAAGGCCACGCTGGCCATGCGAGCCTTGTGCTGCTCGCGCGGGCCGTAAACGTTGAAGTAGCGAAAGCCTGCGACTTGTATGTCGGTATTTTCAAACCGTGCGCCGAGCTCGCGCCGCATTCTCTGGTCAAACAGCAGCTTGGAGTAGCCGTAGACGTTGAGCGGTTTTTCAAACTCGGGTTGCTCGCTGAAGGTGTCGGAGCCGCCATACGTTGCGGCTGAAGATGCATAAAGCAGGCGTGTTCCCTGCTCTTGGCAGGACTGGAATAAATCAACAGACAGCGTGTAGTTGTTGTCCATCATGTACTTGCCGTCAAGCTCCATGGTGTCGCTGCATGCGCCTTCGTGAAAGACCGCTTCTACCGCGCCAAACGCGCCTTCGGCAAAGGCTTCATAAAACTCGTCGGCATCGACATAGTCGGCAATCTGCAGGTCAGCCAGGTTACGGAACTTGTCGCCTTCAGTCAGATCGTCCACCGCGATGATGTCGTCGATGCCGCGCGCGTTCAGGCCCTTGATGATGTTGCTGCCGATGAACCCTGCTGCGCCAGTGACTACGATTTTCATAAGATGTCCTTGCTTGGTGTGGCTTTAGCTATTGTCAAATTTTGCCAAACAGTTCGTTGTAATTCACGGTGGCTGTGCCGAACTTGCCAATTACAATGCCGCCCGCGCGATTGGCAATGGGTACGGCATCGCGCAGGCTCATGCCAGTGGCCGCCATGGCGGCGAGCGTGGCAATGACGGTGTCGCCTGCGCCCGTTACGTCAAACACTTCGCGCGCAAGGGCAGGTACGTGTAACTCACCCTGCTCATCAAACAGCGTCATGCCAGCTTCACTGCGCGTTAGCAGCAGCGCTTGCAGGTTCAGCGAGGCCCGCAGCTTGTGTACCTTGATTTGAAGGTCAGCTTCATCAGTCCAGCTGCCTATGACCTGCTCCAGTTCAGTGCGGTTGGGCGTGATGACGGTTGCATTTTTGTAGCGGGCGTAGTCCGATCCTTTGGGATCGACCAGTACCACCTTGCCTGCTGCCCTGGCCTGGTCAATCATTAGCGTGATGTGCGCCAGCCCGCCTTTGCCGTAGTCGGAGAACAGCACCGCATCATGCTGCGGATAGAGGTTTTCAAAAGTGGCTGACTGGGATGCCAGCACTTCGTTTTCAGGGGTGTTCTCAAAGTCAAGCCGGATGAGTTGCTGCTGCCTGCCAATCACGCGCAGCTTGACCGTCGTTTTCAGGCGCGCATCACGGCCAAAGTAGGGCGTGATGCCGGTTTTGGCAACCAGTGCCTCTAGGCTGTGGCTGGCTTCGTCTTCACCCACCACACTGAGCAACGAAGCTTTTGCACCCAGCGTGACGATGTTGTAGGCCACGTTGGCAGCACCACCAATGCGTTCTTCAGTGCGAGTTACCCGCACAACCGCAACCGGTGCCTCGGGTGATATGCGGTCTACCGCGCCATACCAGTAACGGTCCAGCATGGCATCCCCGACCACCAGTACGCGGGCGGACGAGATTTTTTCTTGCGTTAGTTGTTTGCTGAGGTTCATGGTGTTGTTATTGTTCAGAGCTCTTCTATTCGACGGGCCGGATAGCTGTCCCAGGCCTGGCAGCCTGGGCAATGCCAGAAGTGCTGGGTGGCCTCAAAGCCGCAGGCCGCGCAGCGATAGCGCATCAGGGGTTTGGTGGCCTGGTCAAGGGCGCGTTGCACCAGCTTGTGGTTTTCATCAGACCCCAGGGTTTCGCCCGCAATCCATAGCGACGCAGCTACCAGCGATGCTTCACGTTCAAGGTGCTGGATGTACCAGTGCCGGCTTGAGGCGCGGTCTTTGTCGAGCTGGACAATCGCCTGCATCACGTCCACGGAGGGTGCGTGCGCGTAGTGCGTTTTCAGTAGATCAATGCTAGGTTCCAGCAAGGCATGGTTTTGTGAATTTTGTGCGATGTGTACCAGCAGGCTGGCGGCCAGAGGCAGTGCCTGAGGGGCTGTTTTTTCGAGTCTCAGAAGCGCATCAAACGCTGCCTGGTGCTGGCCCTGCTGATTGTGCAGCTTGGCAAGATCAATCAGGGGACGTGCAGAAGCTGGAGCGGTGCGGCAAGCGAGGTGCAGGGCTTCGAACGCTTGGCTTGCATCACCGGCTGCGCTGGCGGCGCTGGCTTGCTCGCACAGGTAATGCGCCTGTCGGCCACTGAAACTTCCGTGGCTGGCGCTGTCGAGCTTGCTGGCAATATCTGTGGCGTGCTGCCAGTCGCTTGAGCGTTCGTAGATCGACAGCAGGGCCAGCCGGGCTTCTTCCTCATAGCTGGTGTCCTCCAATTTTCGTAATGCAGCCTCGGCGCGATCCAGCAGGCCGGCCTTGAGAAAATCCAGTGCCAATGCGTGCTGCGCTCGGTCACGCTCGGGCTGTGCCAGATCGCCGCGCGACATCAGGTGCTCGTGTACGCGCACGGCACGCTCGTATTCGCCACGCCTGCGAAACAGGTTGCCCAGTGCGAAGTGCAGCTCGGATGTGTCAGGGTCGTTTTGAACGGCTTCAATAAATGCGTCTATGGCCTGGTCCTGCTGCTCGTTGAGCAGGAAATTCAAACCACGGAAGTAGGCTTTGGGTGCCTGGCGGTTTTCAATGCGCAGTTGCCGCAGGTCAATACGCGATGCCAGCCAGCCGAGCGCGAAGGTGATGGGAAAGCCGAGTAAAACCCAGGTGAAGTCAAAGTCCATGGCGGGGAATTGATGCGGGGTCCAGGCTTGCAGAAGG
>JBKJOH010000178.1:0-3967 GCA_046593295.1 Polaromonas sp.
CTGGCCACCGCATCGATCGCCTGCTGCGCGATGCTGAGCCCGCCGGCACCGGGCTTGTTCATCGCCACGAACCACTGGTCGGTCAGCATCGGCTCGATGACCTGGCCGGTGCGGGTGCAGCGCGGCACCATCAGCTTGTGTTTTTTCACTTCGACAAGGAAACCCTGCGCTTCCAGGTCGGCCACGACGGCCTTGCGGGCGACGAAGCGGTCCAGGCCGCGGTACTTTTCCGGGGCGTTGTCGTTGATCGCGGCATCCAGGCTCAATACGCCAATCATGGGCAGCTTGTGGCGCTGGCCGACCGCATAGTCGTTGGTGTCATGCGCGGGCGTGACCTTGACGACGCCGGTGCCGAAGTCCTTGTCCACGTAATCATCGGCAATCACCGGAATGTCGCGGTCGCACAGCGGCAATTTCACGAACTTTCCGATCAAATGCTGATAGCGTTCGTCGTCCGGATTCACCATCACCGCCACGTCGCCCAGCATGGTTTCAGGCCGAGTCGTCGCGACGGTGACCGAGCCAGAGCCGTCCGCCAGCGGATAGCGGATGTGCCACATGAAGCCGTCTTCTTCTTCGCTCTCGACTTCCAGGTCGCTGACGGCGGACTTGAGCACCGGGTCCCAGTTGACAAGACGTTTGCCGCGGTAAATCAAACCCTGTTCATACAACTGCACAAAGGTCGAGGTGACCACCTTCGACATCTTCGGGTCCATGGTGAAGTACTCGTGCTTCCACGCTACCGAGTCGCCCATGCGGCGCATCTGGCGCGTGATGGTGGTGCCCGACTCTTCTTTCCACGCCCACACCTTGGCTACAAAGTTCTTGCGAGATTCGGCAGGTGTCGCCCCCAGGTCATGCCGCGTTTTGCCTTCACCCTGCAACTTGCGCTCCACCACAATCTGCGTGGCGATGCCCGCATGGTCAGTGCCCGGCAGCCACAGCGTGTTGTCGCCCTTCATGCGGTGGTAGCGGGTGAGCGAGTCCATGATGGTCTGGTTGAATGCATGGCCCATATGCAGCGTGCCCGTCACGTTGGGTGGTGGCAGTTGAATGGAGAACGAATCTTTGGCAGCGTCCAGCGTCGGCTCGTACAGGCCGCTTTGCTCCCACAGCGGACCCCACTGGCGTTCAATCGCTCTCGGCTCAAACGACTTGGACAAGGCATCAAGGCCGGGTGTGCTTGGGTTTGTTGCGGCTGTGCTGATGGAGCTGTTGGTCTGTGTCATGGGGTTATGAAAACGGCAACAGATGGATGCCGCTTGAAAATCAGGGGAAGGTGAAGAGTTGAGGCGGGGGAGGCTTTACCGTGATTTTATTCGACTGGGCACCAAGTCCCTGCCCTTGAGCTTTGCCCTGCCATCTTGCGGAAAAGGGTCTACAGCGGCCACAGCATAACTATGAATTTAATAGCTGGTCACGCCCTTATCTATTGGCTTACAGCCATTTTTACGCCTCAGAAATCCCAAAAATGTCTCAAAATCAAATGGTGGAAGGCGTGCTGGACCTACAGGCGGATGCTACGGCTGTTTTTGGCGCTTATACGCAATGTTCGCCTCGACGGCTCGGCTGGTATCCGGCGTTCCATTGCTGGCATCCTTCGCTGCCTTTTTTGCATGCGCATCAACCTTGACTTCAGCCTGTTGAACGGACTGGTCGCACTCATGCGGGAGCTTGAGTTCTTGTGGATCTGAAGGCGACGGGGTTGCTCCCAGTTTGACTTTTGTCTCAGTGGTCATATTAAATCTCCAAGTCTAGTTAAGACGTTTTACGGCAAACGGGGTGAGTCCAACCTTTTGGTAGAGCTTGCATAGATCATCCCGTGAGCCAGACAGGCAGCGGGTCAGGCGCTGTAGGGTGGCGCTGTAAGACGAGGGCGTGCGCTCTGGCTGCTCTTGGTACCGATGCGGCGTACACGCCCGTCGCCTACACAGCGTCCATGAATTGGACTACGTAGTCCGCGGGCTGGCCTGCTTACTCTTTTAAATTCATGCAAGGCAAGCGCGGCGAAACGTGTGGCGTGCATGGCAGGTGAATTTTTCAACATCCAATCCAAGGAGTAGACACATGAGTAACGAAAACCCAAGTTTGAATCTTGACCCCATCACAGGCGCACCCGGCGCACACCCGGTGGGTACCGGTGTAGGTGCAGTAGGTGGTGCCGCCGCTGGCGCGGCAGTGGGCATGGTTGGCGGGCCTGTTGGTGCAGCCGTTGGTGGCGTCCTAGGTGCTGTGGCTGGGGGCCTGGCAGGTAAAGGCGCGGCTGAGGGCCTGAACCCCACTGCCGAAGAAGCCTATTGGCGTGATGCCTACAGGTCGGAGCCGTACTACCAGGCAGGCTTTGCATTTGACGAATACGCCCCAGCCTATCGCTTGGGCTTTAACGGCCGCGCCCGGTACAGCGGTAGCTGGGACGATGTGGAGCCGCATTTTGAAAGAGACTGGAGTACAGCTAGCACCGGCTCCACGCTGGCATGGCCAGAGGCCAGACACGCTACGCGCGCGGCCTGGACTCGCGTAACGACAACTGGCATATCGACGCAAGACGGCGCGATTGACAACGACGATGTGCTCGACACGCTGGAAGACCTCTCAGAGTGCTGCAAGGACGGCGAGTATGGCTTTCGAACAGCGGCCGATCAGGTCAAACGTCAAGACCTCAAAACGGTGCTCACGCAACGCGCCGACGATTGCCGAAAGGCCGCGCTGGAGTTGCATGAACAGACCCGCGCACTGGGTGGCACGCCTGACGACTCTGGTACCACCGCAGGCGCCGTCCACCGCGGCTGGGTGGCTGTAAAAACGTTGTTCACGACCTACGACGACAAAGCGGTGCTCGACGAATGTGAACGTGGTGAAGACCACGCCTTAGCCCGCTACCGCAAGGCGCTCAAACAGAATATGCCGCTTTCTCTGCGGCAGCTGGTAGAGCGCCAAATGCAGGGCGTGCAGCGCAACCATGACCAGATCAAGCGACTTAGAGACAGCGCGGGCGTACCGGGTTAAGGTACGGGATATGAAAAATGGCCTTAACAGGTCATTTTTTTAGCACGTCGACGTGCAGCAAAATATCCAGCGTTTAGCTTGGTGGCCTGCTAGTGCAACTTCTGCAAGGAAGGCGCTAATTGCGCACTAAAAGTGGCAGCGTCGCGGGATTTTTTTAAGGTGCTAGGCTGTCGAGCGCGGCATTAGCTTGCCGCCAGAACGGTCTTTGCGCCACTGCTGTTTGCGCGCCGTCCATTCGGCCAAGCGCGCGTGCGCGGTGCGGCTTTCTTTATGCATTTCCTGTTCATCGGCCAGTTGCGTAGTCAGTTCCAGGCGCAAACCGTTGGGGTCGAAAAAGTAAATGCTTTTAAAAACCTGATGATCGGTCACACCCAGCACTTCAATGCCTTCGGCCTGCAGGCGTGTCTTCATGGCTTCGAGGTCGGCGACCGTGTCAACCCGGAAAGAAATATGGTTGACCCACAGCGGCGTGTTGGGCGAGGGCAGGGCCGCCTCGTCGTCGCCTAGGTCAAAAAATGCGATGAAAGAGCCGTCCTTCAGGCGAAAGAAAAAGTGCGTGTAAGGGCAGTACTCGCCAGTGCTCGGCACATGGTCGTTCTGGATGATGTGGTACAGCGGCAGGCCCAGAATGTCTTCGTAAAAATGCCGGGTTTCTTCGGCATCTTTGGCGCGGTAGGCGTAGTGGTGCAACTGCTGTATCGGCGCGGGGGGCGGCAGATGGGCTGGTTTGACGAGCGGGTTCATGGATGCCCCTAGTGAGCGCTAACCGGTATGGGCGGTTAGAGAGTTTAACTATTCGCAATGAATTTACTATATCGTAATCAATGTCACCTGCCAGCCGTTCAGAGGGTATCCTGAATTTTGTGTAAACGGCGCGTAGGTATTATGGTTTGGGCATCCTTTCCTCGAACATGATGGTAAATCGGATCAGCGCGCTTTTCCAATCCCGAAGCGGCATCGT
>JBKJOH010000088.1:0-3221 GCA_046593295.1 Polaromonas sp.
GGCCAACGTGATTGCCCGGGTCGGCAAGCCGGCGATTGTGTTTGCACCCAACAAGACGCTGGCGGCGCAGCTGTACAGCGAATTCCGTGAGTTTTTTCCGAAAAACGCAGTGGAGTATTTCGTCAGCTACTACGACTATTACCAGCCCGAGGCTTATGTGCCGCAGCGTGATTTGTTCATTGAAAAAGACTCGGCGATTAACGAGCACATTGAGCAGATGCGCCTGTCGGCCACCAAAAGCGTGCTGGAGCGCCGCGACACCATCATCGTGGCGACCGTCAGTGCCATTTACGGCATAGGCGCACCCGAGGACTACACGCAGATGCGGTTTATCGCCCGCATCGGCGACAAGATGGGTCAGCGTGATGTGATTGCGCGGCTGATCCGGATGCAATACAGCCGCAACGACCAGGACTTTGCGCGCGGCACCTTCCGCGTGCGCGGTGACGTGATTGACGTTTTCCCGGCCGAGCATTCGGAGCTGGCGATTCGCATCGAGCTGTTTGACGACGAGATCGAAACACTGTCGCTGTTTGACCCACTGACCGGGCGCATTCGCCAGAAGATTCCGCGCTTTGTGGTCTACCCGAAAAGCCATTACGTCACGCCGCGCGACAAGGTGATGATGGCGGTTGAAACCATCAAGTTAGAGTTGGTCGAGCGCGTGGCGCAGTTTGTCAAGGAAGGCAAGCTGGTAGAAGCCCAGCGCATCGAGCAGCGCACCCGGTTTGACTTGGAAATGCTGAGTGAAATCGGCCACTGCAAGGGCATTGAAAACTACACGCGCCACCTGAGCGGCGCGCCACCCGGATCGGCACCGTCCACGCTGTGCGACTATATGCCGAAAGACGCGCTGATGTTTCTGGACGAAAGCCACGTCATGATTGGCCAGCTCAACGCCATGTACAACGGCGACCGGGCACGCAAAAACAATCTGGTGGACTACGGCTTTCGTTTGCCCAGCGCGCTGGACAACCGACCGCTGAAGTTTGAAGAATTTGAAGCCAAGATGCGGCAGGCGATTTTTGTTTCCGCCACACCCGCTGCCTATGAGCAAGAGCACGCAGGGCAGGTGGTCGAACAACTGGTACGGCCCACCGGGCTGGTTGACCCCGAGGTTGAGGTGCGCCCGGCTACGCATCAGGTGGATGACGTGCTGGGTGAAATCCGTATCCGCGTCGACAAGAACGAGCGCGTGTTAATCACCACGCTGACCAAGCGCATGTCCGAACAACTGACGGATTATTTGACCGACAACGGTGTCAAGGTGCGCTACCTGCACAGCGATGTGGAGACGGTGGAGCGCGTCGAGATTCTGCGTAAGCTGCGGCTGGGCGAAATCGACGTGCTCATCGGGGTGAACCTGTTGCGTGAAGGCCTCGACTTACCCGAGGTGAGCCTGGTGGCCATTCTGGATGCCGACAAGGAAGGCTTTTTACGGTCAGAGCGCAGCCTGATCCAGACGATTGGCCGGGCCGCGCGAAACCTCAATGGCCGGGCGATTTTGTATGCCGACCGCATCACCGATTCGATGAAAAAAGCCATGGGCGAAACCGAGCGCAGACGCAACAAGCAAATCGCCTTTAATCTGGAGCATGGAATCACGCCTAAGAGCATCGTCAAGCGCATCAAGGATTTGATAGACGGTGTGTACAGCGAAAAATCAGGTAAGGAAGCCGAGAAGCTTCAGATGCAAAAGGCGCTGGTCGAGGACATGAGCGAGAAAGACATTTCGCGCGAGATCAAGCGGCTAGAAAAGCAGATGGTGGATCACGCCAAAAACCTCGAATTCGAAAAAGCCGCAAGAGTGCGCGACCAGTTGCATATCTTGAAGAGCCAAGCCTTTGGCGCGCCTGGTACAGACAACTTGAGGGCACTTCTATAAATTCATTTTTCGGGCGAATTGCTGCGTTGCGCGGTGCTCGCAGGGTTTTTGGGGTCAGAGTCCAAATTCATCGTGCCTCCGGCACGCCCTTCGGGGGCGGTGCAACGCACCGCAATGAAATTGGCGTCTGACCCCAATAACCCTCTTCCGGTTCCTGCGCTCCGGGGGCCTTGCACTTCATCCCGAAAATCTGAATTTCTAGAAGTGCCCTTGATGCCGATTTCTGCTGCGCGGGGCTGAGTGGATTAAGCTCTTAGGCGCAAGACAAGTTACTGAGTCATCTATACTTCTACCCCGTCGTCTATGGTCTGCGGAAAACCCGTGAAAATGCTATACTTGACCGATTCAGTCGGAAATATAAAAAATAAGAGATGCTTCCCGCGATGACCAGTTGACTGGCGTGGGTAGCTACGGAGGGAAAATGACCTTAAAACATCATTTTCAGGGCAAAAACGATAGTTAAGCCAACTTAAAAGGAGCTTGTTATGCGCCTCACAACCAAAGGCCGCTTTGCGGTCACTGCCATGATTGACTTGGGATTGCGCCAGAACAATGGCCCCGTCACCCTGGCTGCGATCAGCCAGCGCCAGCAAATTTCGTTGTCCTACTTGGAGCAGCTTTTCGGCAAACTGCGCCGCCACGAGTTGGTGGAGTCCACCCGTGGCCCTGGCGGCGGTTACACGCTGGGCCGCAAGGCATCTGCCATCACCGTGGCCGACATCATTGTGTCGGTAGACGAGCCGATTGATGCCACCCAGTGTGGCGGCAAGGAAAACTGTATGGGCGAAGGCGGCCGTTGCATGACGCACGAGCTGTGGGCATCACTGAACAGCCGCATGGTCGAGTTTCTGGACTCCGTCACGCTGCAAAAACTGGTCGATGACCAGCTCGCCAAGGGCTTGGTCGTCGAGAACACCCCGATGGTCAAAAAAGCGATTTTCACATCGCCCATGGCCAAACCCATGCGCGTGAACGCACCCAACTCGGTGTTTGCTTTGGGTAATGCGTTTTTGAAGACCTGATGGAAACCCCACACTTCCCGATTTACATGGACTACAGCGCCACCAACCCGTGCGACCCACGCGTGGTGGATGTCATGGTTCCGTGGTTGCGCGAGCATTTCGGCAACTCTGCATCGCGCAGTCATGCCTGGGGCTGGGAGGCCGAAGCCGCAGTTGAAAAAGCCCGTGATCAAATTGCCGAGCTGATAGGCGCTGACCCGCGTGAGATCGTCTGGACCAGCGGCGCAACCGAGTCCAACAACCTCGCGCTCAAGGGCGTAGCCAACTTTTACAAGTCCAAGGGCAAGCACATCATCACCGTCAAGACCGAGCAC
>JBKJOH010000174.1:0-14519 GCA_046593295.1 Polaromonas sp.
CCCTCACCCCCGCCCTCTCCCAGCGGTAGAGGGAGTAAAGAAGAAAAAGCGCTTCGACAAAATCAACGTCGAACTCAAGGACGGCGTGCTGCGTGTCGAGGGTGAAAAACGTATTTCTGAAATGGCCGAAGGTCTGGGCGGCGAGTTCACTTACTGCACCTTGGGCGAGCCACTGGACATTGAAAAGCTGCTGTCGGGCGAGTCGCTGCCGGCCTTCGAGGCGCTGGGGGCCTGGCTGTTTCACACCGCCACCGGCGGCACGCTGTTGCCCAAACCCAAGGGCGCGCCGCAGTGGTATCTGGGCGAGGCCAAAGACGCGCATGTGTGGCTGGTGTACGAGCCGTCTCTAGCATTTTTAAAGTCGCCCGAAGCAGCGTTGACCTTGAGCCGCGCCAGGGGTTTTGCCCACTGGGGCCACACCAAAAACGAGGGTAATAGTGAAGGCAAGCGCCACCTGGTGTTTGCGCCGGCCAAGTACTTGAGCAACAAGCAACTGCTGGAGCATGGCGTGGACTATGCGCCGCTGCCATTTGCGCTTTACAGGGAGGGTTGAGATGTCACAAAGAGATCGTTTCGAGCTGGCGCGCAAGCAGTACAAGCTGGCGCTGGATCGTCTTCATGAGGTGATCCGGCTGGATGAGACCGACATCATCCGCGACAGCCTGATCCAGCGCTTTGAGTTCACTTATGAATTGGCGTGGAAAAGCATGTTCTTTTGGATGAGAGACCAGGGCGAGCAGGTCCCTGAGATGCAAAAACCCATCATCCAAGCGGCCTTTCGTTGTGAGTTGATTAACGCCCCTGAGTTGTGGGAAGACATCAAGAAACAGCGCGACCAGACCAGCCACACCTACAACGAGGCCACGGCGGTCTACGTGGCGGCTTTTGTGCGAAGCAAGGCCTTGTTGGCCTTTGACGCGCTGCGCGAGAAACTCAATGCGCTATGAGTGAATTGGCGCACGACAAGGACTGGCCGTTCGGGATTGCTCCGAATGTTCACGCCAAGCTGAGTGCCTTGTTCGAGCAGACCCCGGGGCTGGCGAAGGCCTGGATCTATGGCTCCAGAGGCAGGGGTGACCAGCGGCGTGAATCGGATATCGATCTTGCAGTGGAATGGCAGGACAAGGATGAGCGTTCGAGAACGCGGTTGTGGAGTGCGCTTGAAGCGCTGGAGCTTATTTACCGCACTGACTTGGTGGACCTGAGCGACGCGCTAAATCCCGATTTCCGAGCCCGTATCGAGCGCGACCGCAAAATCTTCTGGCAACCCCGCCGCCAAAAGGCAGATATTGAGTCCCTGGGCGCCACGCAACTCAAGACATTTCAATCAACGGTGCTGGGCCAGCTGGCGCGCTACATCACCGAGTTGAAAAAGCACCAGGCGCAAGCGGCAGCCGCCGAGCAGGCCTTGCGCGCGATGGAGGGCATGGAAGACCTGCAGCGAGAGGCTTCTGACTTTCCTAAAAAAACCTGGGCCGCACTTAAAGCGCAAGGCGCTTTGCCGCCCACATTTGCGGGGCAGCCACACTCCAGCCGCTTTGACGGGGCGGACCGGGCCATACCCAACGTCTGCCTGAAAATTCCGACCGGGGGCGGCAAAACGCTGCTGGCAGCGGCCAGCGTGGGGCAGGTGTTTTCAAGCTATCTCAACCGCCACACCGGGCTGGTGCTGTGGATCGTGCCGAACGAGGCGATTTACCGTCAGACCTTGAAAACGCTGGCCAACCGTGACCACCCTTACCGGCAAATGCTCAATACGGCAGGCGCGGGCCGGGTGAAGATTTTAGAAAAAGACTCGCCGTTGACACGGCTGGACATTGACTCGCACCTGTGTGTGATGCTGTTGATGTTGCAGTCTGCGGCGCGCAAGGACGAGGCGCAGCGCAAGCTCAAGGCTTTTAGAGACCGTGGCAATGTGCTGGGCTTTACCCCGCGTGAAGACGATATTGAAGCGCACTGGCAACTGCTAGCAGATGTACCTAACCTGGATGCCTACGCGCCCTGGGGCGCCAGCCAGGCCGAGGCCAGGGCCACCAAAGGCAGCATCGTCAAAAGCTCGCTGGGCAACGTGCTGCGCTTGGTGCGGCCCATGGTGGTGATTGACGAGGGCCACCATGCGTATACCGACAACGCCTTGCGCACGCTGGACGGCTTTAACCCCTGCTTCATGCTGGAGCTGTCGGCCACGCCGCGTGTGGCTGCTGTTCCGAAGGCGGGTAAAGCGGGCGCGGCGGGCAATGTGGGTATTGCCAGCTCGGGTTCCAACATTTTGGTGGACGTGCGCGGCACTGATCTTGAGCAGGCCGAGATGATCAAGCTGCCGATCAATGTAGACATGCGCGGCTGGAGCGACTGGCAAAGCTGCCTCGCAGCCAGTGTGGACAGACTGAACGCCTTGGGCCTTGAAGCTGCCACGCTGCAAACCGAAACCAACCGGTACATCCGGCCCATCCTGCTGGTGCAGGTGCAGCGCACCGGCAAAGACATGCGTGACAGTGGCTACATACACGCGGAAGATGCCAAGGCGTATTTGATGCAACTTAAGTTTACCGAGGCGCAAATTGCCATCAAAACCTCAGACAAAGATGATTTGAAGTCGCCCGAGAACATCGATCTCTTAAGCCCAATGTGCGAGATTCGCGCCATCATCACCAAGCAGGCCTTGCAGGAGGGCTGGGACTGCCCGTTTGCCTATGTACTGTGCGCACTGGCTGCCGGTAAAGAGGTGCGGGCCATGACGCAACTGATGGGCCGTATATTGCGTTTGCCGCATGTGGCCAAAACTGGCCGCGCCGCGCTGGATGCGTGCTACGTGCTGTGCCACGATGCGCGCACGGGTGAAGTCATCAAGGCGATCAAAGACTCGCTCGAAACCGAAGGCATGGGTGACCTGCCGATGTTGGTGCAGGGTGGCGACGCAGGCGCGGCGACAAAACGCATTGCATTCAAACGCCGCGCTGACTTCAGCCAGCTACGCATATTTTTGCCGCGCGTGACCTGGGTGGAGGCGGACGACCAGGGCCGCAAGCGGCGCCGTGAGCTGGCCTATGAGAGCGATATTCTTTCGCGGCTTGACTGGTCGGCTGTGCAAACAGCTGCTTTAGCGCAGGCATGGGCACCGGGTGTGCAGGGCGCTACCTCACAGCAGTTACAGGTGGGCCTGGACGTACTGGTGCACCCGGAACGTGTTCGCAGCCAGATGGCCGAGGCTGCACCGGCACAGCTTGACCGCGCCCGACTGGTTCGCGGCCTGCTGGACATCGCGCCCAATGCCTGGTGGGTCTGGAGCTGGGTGGACGCTGTGGTCAGCCGTTATTTGCTGACCTACCCAGAGAAAGTGATTGCCGCAAGCAGCGCTTCGCTACTGGAGCGGCTGCGCATTGACCTGGAAGCTGAGCGCGACCGGCTGGCACAGGCGGTATTTGAAGCCTGTGCGGCCGCAGGCGAGGTTGAATTCAGGCTGCGTGCGGACCAAACGGACTATGAGGTTCCGCATGCTTTCGAGCTGGAGCTCTCAGGCAAACCCGAATTTATGGTGCGTGATGCAGATGGCCAGCAAGTCGAAAAAAGCCTGTTTGCGCCCGCATTGACCGCGCTGACTGACAACGGCTTCGAGCGCGATGTGGCCTTTTACCTGGACAGCCAGAAGGCGTTGACGTGGTGGCATCGCAATGTGGCCAGGGCGCAGTACGGCTTGCAGGGCTGGAAGCGTAACAAGGTCTATCCGGACTTTGTGTTTGCCCGCTTGAGCGGAGACGGGCACCAAAAGCTGGTGGTTCTGGAAACCAAGGGCTTGCACCTTGCGGGCTCTCTTGATACCGCTTACAAGCAGTTGCTGCTACAGCGTCTGACAAATGCTTTTGCCGATGAGTCGCTGCTGTCTGCTGGCGGGCTGGAGCTGGTAGGCCAGGCCGAATCAGTCGTGTGTGATCTGGTGTTTGAAGGCGACTGGCGCGGCACGCTGAACGCGCGGCAGTTTGGTGTGGCGGCTTTGGACGCTACTTGATAGATGTCAGCTTGCTACTAAAAAAGAAGCTGCTCACGCCCGTATTCATTGGGCTGTGGCCATTTTTAGGCCTCAAAAATGCTCCAAAATAATCAAAATCGACCACAATTTGCCAAAACACGGGCAAACATCAGCTCTGCGCCAGCAGCACCACCAGCGCTCCAGCGCCGCCTTGCGCGGGTCGGGCCTGCACAAACGCCAGCACTTCATTTTTCTGGATCAGCCAGCTTTGCACCTTGCCCTTGAGCACTGGCGTTTTGCCGGGTGAACCCAAGCCCTTGCCGTGTACCACGCGCACGCAGCGCCAGCCGGTTTTGTGTGCGTCTTTGATGAACTGCGAGAGCGACTCGCGTGCGTCGTCGCGGCGCAGGCCGTGCAGATCCAGCTGGCCCTGAATGCTCCAGTCGCCACGGCGCAGCTTGCGCGTGACGTCTAGCCCCATGCCGGGCCGCCTGAAGCTCAGGGCATCGTCGGTATCTAACAGGGTCTCAACATCAAACTCGTCAGATATCGCCTCGCGCATCACGGCCATCTCGTCCAACTGGTGCTGAACGGCAATCGGCGCGGCTTGCGCGGTGGGCAGATGCAGGCGGTGGGCCTTGTGGCCGGGCAGGTGTTTGGCAGGCAGCGGTTTGATGGGGCCGACGGCCAGCGCGAAAAAATCTTTTTCGGCCCTGGCTTTTGCCGCTGCCACTTTGCGCGCAGCCTCTTGTTCTGCGGCAAGCCTTGCTCGCGCTTCGAGTTGCTGCTTGACAGCCTTGAGGCCTTTTAAATGCTTGATGGGAGGTGCTGTCATGGTGGGCTACATCAGTCCCATCTCAGCCATTGAAGTGGCCTGAGAACTGGTGACCACAAAGTGGTCCAGCACCTGAACATCAATCAGGCCCAGCGCGGCCTTGAGCGTTTTGGTGATGGCCTCGTCAGCGCGTGATGGCTGGGCCGAGCCACTGGGGTGGTTGTGTGCCAGCACCAGGCTGGCGGCGTTGAGTGCCAGTGCCCGCACTACCACTTCCCTTGGGTAAACCGAGGTTTGTGCAAGCGTGCCCCTGAACAGTTCTTCAAGCGCAATCAGCCGGTGCTGGGCATCGAGAAACAGCACCGCAAACACCTCATAAGGCCGACTGCCCAGCTGCAACTGCAGATAGTCGCGTATCGCCTGTGGGGTGGAGAAAACGGTTTTTTCCTTCAGCTCTTCAGCCAGGGCACGGCGTGCCAGTTCCAGCACGGCCACAATCTCGGCGCGTTTGGCGGGGCCAAGCCCCTTGATGCTTTTGAGTGCTTGTGGCCCTGTGTGCAGCAGCCCGGCCACGCCGCCAAAAGTATTCAGTAACTCCTGGCCCATTTGCAGCGCGTTTTTGCCCGGCAGGCCGGTGCGCAGCAGCAGCGCCAGCAGTTCGGCATCACTCAACGCACCGGGGCCACGGGCCAAAAGCTTTTCGCGCGGGTGGGCATCCAGGGGGATATCTTTAAGGAGCATGAAGGGTACTTCTATAAATTAATTTTTCAGGCGAATTGCGTCGTTGGGCGGTACTCCCAATCCTCACGTACCTGAAGTAAGTTCCGGTTGCTGCGCTCCGTCAGCCTAGCACTTCATCCTGAAAATCTGAATTTCTAGAAGTGCCCTGAACTAACTTTCTACAATAGGAGCAGTTTACAAACACTGGGCGCTGACCCGCCTGATTCGAGAGTTTTATGTCCGCAGTGCAATCATTCCCGCAAACCGATAAGCCTCCCCTTGTGGAGGTGGGCTCTTTTTTGACCCTGCACTACCGCATGGCAGGCCCCAGCGTTGGCGGCACGCTAGGCGCTGACATCATCAACACCTTCGGCGGCAAACCCGCCACGCTTAGCTTGGGCGGTGGCCAGCTGTCGCCAGCGATTGAACAGCGCCTGATCGGTTTGCATGAAGGCACTCGCGCCACGTTTGAGCTGCCCGCTGGCGAGGCCTTTGGCGAGCGCAACCCCGATCTGCTGCAGTGGGTGGCGCGCAAGCTGCTCAATGAGCTGGGCGAAGCTGACGAGCAATACAAGGTGGGCGATGTGGTGCAGTTCCCCACGCCCGACGGCATGGGCCAGTACGCAGGTGCGGTGCAGCAGGTCGGTGATGCGGCGGGTGCCGTGCAGTTTGACTTCAATCACCCGTTGGCGGGACAGCCGGTTGTGTTTGAAGTGCAGTTGATAGGGGTACTCTGATATGGCTACAAAACCACAAGAAATATTACTTGCCGAACCACGCGGCTTTTGCGCTGGTGTTGACCGCGCGATTGAAATCGTCGAGCGTGCGCTGACCAAATTTGGCGCGCCGATTTACGTGCGCCACGAGATTGTTCACAACACCTATGTGGTGAATGACCTGAAACAAAAAGGTGCCATCTTTATTGAAGAGCTGGCCGATGTACCGCCGGGCGCCACGCTGGTTTTCAGCGCGCATGGTGTGAGCAAGGCGATTCAGCAGGAGGCCGAGCGCCGTGGTTTCCAGATTTTTGATGCCACCTGCCCGCTGGTGACCAAGGTACATGTTGAAGTTGCCAAGCTTCACCGCGAAGGCTTTGAGTTCATCATGATTGGCCACAAGGGCCACCCCGAGGTTGAAGGCACCATGGGCCAGTTAGAGCGCGGCATTCATCTGGTTGAAGACGTGGCTGATGTAGCGCGCATTTCGCCGCTGCAAACTGAAAAGCTGGCGGTGGTCACGCAAACCACTTTGAGCGTTGACGACGCGGCTGAAATTACCGCAGCCGTCAAGGCGCGTTTCCCGAAGGTGCGCAGCCCCAAGATGCAGGACATTTGCTACGCCACACAAAACCGGCAGGATGCCGTCAAGGTGCTCAGTAGCCAGGTTGATATTTTGATTGTGGTTGGCAGCCCGACCAGTTCCAACAGCAACCGCCTGCGCGAGCTGGCCGCCAAGCTGGGCACTGCGGCCTACATGGTGGACGATGCCAGCGAGCTGCAGGAAAGCTGGTTTGAAGGCATGGCTACTGTCGGCCTGACCGCAGGCGCATCGGCCCCCGAGATACTGGTCAAGCAGGTGATTGACCGTATCAAGGCGCTGGGCGCGGTATCTATCCGAAAAATGGATGGCATTGAAGAGACCATCAAGTTCCCGCTGCCCAAAGGCCTCAAGCTCGATGCGCAGGGCCATGAGATGGATGTGGCCAATAGCGAACTGCATCAGTTGCAGTAGCTGCGAGCAACAGTTATTTTAAAAGTCATTTTTTATCTGCTATCTAATTCGTAGCTGCTTACGCCCGTATTTATTGGGCTACAGCCGCTTTTTGCTAGTAAAAAACTTCTAAAAACGTCATTTTTTCATGCTCGACATCAACCTGCTCCGCAAAGACCTGCCCTCGGCTATCGCCCGCCTGGAGACGCGCAAAACCCCGCAAACTTTTTTAAATGTTGATGCGTTTCAGGCGCTGGAGGCCGAGCGTAAAGCCCTGCAGTCCCGCACTGAAGAGTTGCAGAATCAGCGCAACACCCTTTCCAAACAAATCGGCCAGCTCAAGTCCAAAGGCGAAGATTCGACGGCTGTGATGGCGCAGGTGAGCAGCTCAAAAGCCGAGCTTGAATCATCAGCCGCGCGGCTCGATCAGTTGCAGGCCGAGCTGCAAGGCCTGCTGCTGGCTGTACCCAATTTGCCGCACGAGTCCGTGCCGCAGGGCAGTGACGAACACGGCAATCTTGAAGTGCGCAAATGGAGTCCGCTTGATGGCATTGGTGGCTCCCCCGCGGCAATGAGCTTCGAAGCCAAAGACCACGTTGATGTCGGCGCGCCGCTGGGGCTGGACTTTGAAATGGGCACCAAGCTCACGGGCTCGCGCTTTACGGTCATGCAAGGCCCGCTGGCGCGAATGCACCGGGCGCTGTCGCAGTTCATGCTCGACGTGCAAACGGAACAGCATGGTTACACCGAGTGCTATGTGCCCTATATCGTCAATGCCGACTCATTGCGCGGTACCGGGCAGTTGCCGAAGTTTGAAGAAGATTTGTTTGCTGCCAAAAAAGGTGGGCAAGAAGGCGCGCTCGAAAACGCCGCACTGTATTTGATTCCCACATCCGAAGTGCCGCTGACCAACTTTGTGCGCGATGAAATCGTGCCCGAGGCAGCGCTGCCGCTCAAGTTCACCGCCCACACACCGTGCTTCAGGTCTGAGGCTGGCAGCTATGGCCGCGACACGCGAGGCATGATTCGCCAGCATCAGTTTGACAAAGTCGAGATGGTGCAAATCGTGCATCCCGACAAAAGCTACGAAGCGCTGGAAGCCATGACGGGCCATGCCGAAGTCATCTTGCAAAAGCTGGGCCTGCCGTATCGCGTCATGCTGCTATGCACCGGCGACATGGGCTTTGGTGCCAGCAAAACCTACGACCTTGAAGTCTGGCTGCCCGCACAAAAAACCTATCGCGAGATCAGCTCGGTATCCAACTGCGAAGCCTTCCAGGCGAGACGCCTGCAAGCGCGCTTTAAAAACGCGCAGGGCAAAAACGAGTTTGTACACACGCTCAACGGCTCTGGACTGGCTGTTGGCCGTGCGTTGGTTGCCGTGCTAGAGAATTATCAGCAAGCCGACGGCAGCGTCATCATCCCCGAAGTGCTGCGGCCCTACATGGGCGGCTTGAAAGTGCTGACGGGCTGATAGAATTGAGCCTCTAGGAAAGGTGGCAGAGTGGCCGAATGTACCTGATTCGAAATCAGGCGTACCGCAAGGTACCGTGGGTTCGAATCCCACCCTTTCCGCCAGGTATTAAAAGTCCTTATAGATCGATGATTTATAAGGACTTTTCCTATTTTTGATTTTAAAATGTTCGTTGTAATGTTTGCTCATGAAAATTTTTTCTCAAGATTAAATTTAGACCTACAGAGGAACTAACTGTCTTTTTTGTTGACCAGGTTTGCAGTGTTGTTTTTTGGCAAAAAAATCCGCTAATAGATTTTTTCCTACAAGTTGCGACTCGGCGGCGTCCTAAACTTCAGCTGTATTTCGTTTCTGGCCCGCATCGCAATTTGTGAATGGGGACACCTCCAGCGGCGAATTGCTGTATTCGAATTTTTCTTTCACAACTTGTATGCATCCTAAGGAGCCGAAGATGAACCCATTGAAATTCCCAGCAACCAAACGCCAGCTCAGTCTTCTGGCTCTTGCTGGTTTCGCAACTATATGCAGCACTTCAGTTATTGCACAAGATGCCCCCGGTTGGTATATCGGCGGGAACATTGGTCGCACCCACGCTAACTTTAACAACGACGCCATTAACAACCAGTTTATTGGTTCGGGCTTTGCAGTTACTTCGACATCGACAGACAACAGAAGTACCGGCGGTAAGCTGTTTGGCGGCTACCAACTTAATCCTAACTTCGCTGTAGAAGGTGGCTATTTTGATTTGGGACGGTTCAATTATTCCGGCACCACCACAGGAGGCGCTTATAACGGTAATACCCGTGTCAATGGCCTGAACCTTGATTTAGTAGGTACGCTTCCTTTGACGGATCGGTTCTCAGTCTTGGGTCGAGTCGGTGCCGCCTACGCGCGAACCAGAGACGACTTCGCCAGCACTAGCTTCGTGCCCGTAAACACCTTCAATAGGAGTCGCAACGAAACTGGCGTGAAATTTGGTGTCGGTATCCAGTACGCCATTACGGAGGCCCTGTCTTTGAGGGGCGAACTCGAACGCTACCGCATCAATGACCCCATCAGAAACCGTAGCAATGTCGACATGGCATCCATTGGACTGGTCTACCGTTTCGGCGGAAAAGTCCAGACCCCAGTTGCACAAACCTACGTCGCACCGCCTGCACCCGCCCCAGTCTACGTAGCGCCACCACCACCGCCACGTCCAGCTCCTGCTCCTGTCGTCATAGAACCTCCTCCTCCTCCACCGCCGCCGCCTGCTTATGAGCCACCCCCACGTCCGGCCAAGCAGGGTCGCAACTAACTTGATTTGTCATTGATCAAGCAGTGGCTGCAAGGTTAGACCTTGCAGCCACCTTTTTTTGAGTCGAGCGTAAAGCAGCTATCAAATTCGAAGATGGCATGTTTGTCTAATCGGAGTTATAAAATATCGCTTAAATGCGCATTACCTTTTTCGCCCCAAGCGTTGCTTCAAAAGTTAACCTGTCTTGCCAGTCATGAAATGTACTATCTCTTGCACAAGTCGATCACTATGCCAAGTTATGTAAAGGTCAATCATTTTCAGATTTCGGCAGAGTTACCGAAATTTAGCTTGGCGCGCTGTCCCTCCGCTTTCGTCGCCCAACTCATACTGCTTGGTGCGATTGCGCTAGGCACATTCTTGCCCCCGCCTGCTGCGGCACAGAACATATATCCCACGACCATGTCGGACCCCGGCGTAGGCGTGTCTGAAAACACGCCTATCCTGGCGAAGATTGCGAACTTTGGACAGGAAGAGTCTTCCCCTGAGTCTCGGCAATTGGCAGATTGGGTGATGGATTCGGCCGACAACGGCAAGTTGCCTTTCATCATTGTTGATAAGGTGAATGCGCGGGTGTTTGTTTTTGATGCTCAGGGGCAGCTCATGGGAACTGCTTCAGCGTTGCTGGGTCTTGCCGTGGGCGACGACTCTGTTCCCGGTATCGGACAGCGCAAGTTGTCCAGCATCCGACCCGCGGAGCGAACCACGCCTGCCGGTCGTTTCGTGGCTTCACTGGACCGCGATATCCACGGTCAGGAAGTTCTTTGGGTGGACTACGACACGGCCGTTTCACTGCATCCCGTTGTGAAAGGAACGCCCAAGGAACGCCGCGTAGAGCGACTGGCCTCGCCTTCACCCCTGGACAAGCGCATTTCTTATGGCTGCATCAATGGGCCGGTTAGGTTTTATGAAAAAGTGGTGAGCCCGACCTTTACCGGGACCAGCGGTATTGTCTATGTGTTGCCGGAAACCCGCTCTGCCCGGGAAGTGTTTGGGTCATACGATGTTCAGGATTCGTCGCGAAAGCAAGCCTCACCTAGCCCGGCGCAGGCAAGCAACTCGGCCGCCAGATAATCGCATCAAGGCGCTGCAAGAAAAACTAGCGGGTATTTAGGTGACCAAGGTGTGTTTGAACCCAGTCAAATTAATGAGCCAATCACCAAGAGGACAAAACATGCTGACGGTACATCACCTGGGTAAATCGCAGTCCGAGCGCGTTGTCTGGCTGTGCGAAGAGCTGGCCATTGACTACGAGCTCAAGTGTTATGTGCGCAACGCGGTCAATATATTGGCACCGCCAGAGCTCAGGGCGGTTGGCCCGGCCGAAACGGCACCGATTATTACCGATGGTGAGGTGGTGATTGCCGAGTCCGGTGCAATTGTTCAATTACATCATTGCCAAGTACGGTAACGGCCGTCTGGCGCTGGAGCCAGGGACCCCGGACTTTGCCCAATACCTTTACTGGTTTCATTTTGCAAACGGCAACATCCAGCCGCACATGGGTCGCAACATGCTACTGAACAAGCTGGACTTGCCCAAAGACAACCCGGTGCTGCTCTCGGCCAGAGAAAGGCTTGAGCGCGCGTTCAACCTGGTTGAGACGCGGCTTGGCAAGGTGCCGTATTTTTCGGGTAGCGAGTTCACGGCAGCGGACATCATGAATGTTTTTTCGCTCACCACCATGCGCTACTTCATGCCTGTAGACCTCACGCCGTATCCGAATATCGGCGCTTACCTGCAACGCATCGGGCAGCGCCCAGCTTACCAGGCAGCCATGAAAAAGGTTGACCCGGACATGCCCTTGTTGCTGACCTGAAAGCTGTTGCCGGAGCAGTCAACGCAATCGTTTAAAGCAGGCCGTGCGTGCGTGCCAAGTGCGTGGCCTGAGACCTGCTTTTCACATTGATGCGCTTGAACAGGCGCCACAGATGCACCTTGACGGTGTGCTCGCTGATTTGCAGGGTTTCGGCAATGTCGCGATTGCTCATGCCCTTGTCGAGCAGTTTTAAAAGCTGTTTTTGCCGCTTGGACAATTTTTCTGGCGGTGCAGTGCCTTCGCCTTCTTCGCTGGCCGCCAGAAATACCCGCAACACGTTGCTGATTTCTGATACGTTGGCAGATTTGTGGATAAACGTAGCCGCTCCGGCTTTCAGCGCCAGGTCTTTGAACTTCTGCGCCGGGACAGCGGCGATGACGACGATGGGCACATCGGCAAACTGCCGTTTGAGTTCGGCTACGGCCAGGATGCCGCTGTGGCCATCGGGTGCCAGATCAAGGCAGATCAGCTCGGGTGGTGTGCTTGACCCTTGCACAACGCTCAAGGCAGCGGCCAGAGAGTCGGCCTCGATCACATGGGCTGTGTGGTTCAGGCGACGAATCAGCGCTGCTAGCGCTTCCCGCATCAAGGGGTGTTCATCAATGACAAAAATGCTCATGAACTCTGACTAATGGTTGGCTACAACAGTAAAAGTGAAGCATAACCGTTCATGCTCAAGTACGGGCAAGCAAATATTTTTCAAACCCGGGTTTTTTCAATCGGACGCATCCATCAACTGCTGTAGCGCGGCGGCTATGGCATCGGAATGGGCGCCCTCAATCGGCAGCAATTTCCCGCTCATTTCTATCAATGCCTGCGGGCCGCGCTTGAGCAACGCGGCAATCGCCAGCGCCGCGTCTTTTGGTGCTGCAAAGCCGTGACTTTGCAGCAGCAACTTGCCCGCGCCGTTCAGCAGTTTGAAATAAAACAGGCCATCGGCTTCGCGGTATTGTTTGAAGCTGGGCAGGCTGGTCTTTTCAAGCTTTTGTTTTTTTGCGGCTGGTGCTGGCGCAGCCAGCTTGCGCAAGCCGACGGCCTGCCTTAGCTCGCGCATTAGCGGCGTGGCTTTGGCCCTGGCTTTTTCAGCACCGGCTTGCAGAATGACCTCGATTTTTTCGGGCGCATTCATCAATGCCTGGTATTTGTCACGCAGGGGCGCGATGTCCTGGTCTATGCGTTCAAATAATTTTGTTTTAGCGTCGCCCCAAGCTATGCCGTCTGCATAGGCCTTGCGCATCGCCGATGTCTCATCCTGAGTCGCAAAAGCCTGGTAAATCTGGAACAGCGCAGAGCTTTCTGTGTCTTTGGCCTCGCCGGGTGCGCGTGAGTCTGTGACGATGCCGGCTATCAGTTTTTTAAGCTGCTCGCGCGGCGCAAAAAGCGGGATGGTGTTGTCATAGCTCTTGCTCATCTTGCGGCCATCCAGGCCGGGCAGGGTGGCGACGGATTCTTCAATCAGGGCCTCGGGCAGCATCAGATGATCGCCATACAAATGGTTAAAGCGCTGCGCCATGTCGCGCGCCATTTCAATGTGCTGGATCTGGTCACGCCCGACCGGCACCTTGTGCGCCTTGAACATCAGGATGTCTGCACCCATCAGCACCGGGTACATGAAAAGCCCGGCGGTAATGTCGGCATCCAGATCGTTGCCTGCGGCTTCGTTTTTGTCAACCGATGCCTTGTAGGCGTGCGCGCGATTGAGCACGCCCTTGGCCGTGACGCAGGTCAGCAGCCAGGTCAGTTCGGGGATTTCAGGAATGTCTGACTGGCGGTAAAACGTCACGCGCTCCGGGTCCAGGCCTGCAGCCAGCCAGCTGGCGGCAATCTCCAGCGTGGAGCGCTGGATGCGTTCAGGCTCGCCCGTTTTGATGAGCGCGTGGTAGTCGGCCAGAAAGTAAAAACTCTCGGCGTTATAGCCTAAGCTGGCGGCGACCGAGGGCCGGATGGAGCCAACGTAGTTGCCCAGGTGCGGCGTGCCGGAGGTGGTGATGCCGGTGAGAAAACGCATGGGCGCGTCAGCCGGGCTGTCTGTCATCATCGAACCAGCATGGCCAGCGGCGTCAACACGATCTCAAGAAGGCCGTAAGTCAGCGCCATCAGCGGGCGCATCCACAGGTTGGTGATCACCCCGGCAAGCACCAGCGCCATCACCACAAAAAAGCCCCAGGGCTCGATGCGCGAGACCAGCTGGGCCTGTTTGTAGGGCAGCAGGCCGACCAGCACACGTCCGCCGTCCAGCGGTGGCAACGGGAACAGGTTGAAGACAAACATCACCACATTGACCAGAATGCCGGCCTGACACATCTTGATGAAAAACGGCTCGGTCAGGGCCGCGCCCTGCAGCAGGTAGAGCGCGATACCCCAGAGCAAGGCCTGCAGCAGGTTGGCGCCCGGACCGGCCAGCGCCACCCAGATCATGTCGCGCTTGGGGTTGCGCAAGTTGCCGAACTGCACCGGCACCGGTTTGGCGTAACCGAACAAAAAGGCACCCGAGGTGGCGAAATACAGCATCAGCGGCATCAGGATGGTGCCGATCGGGTCGATGTGCTTGATCGGGTTGAGCGTGACGCGACCCAGCGTCCAGGCGGTGTTGTCGCCGAAGTGGCGGGCCACATAGCCGTGCGCCGCTTCATGCACCGTGATGGCGAACAGCACGGGCAGGGCGTAGATGGCGACGGTTTGAATCAGGTTGGCAATGTCCATGGCGTGATTGTCTCAGAGGATGGAGCCCCCACGTTCGCTCGCTGCGCGTAGCTCTCGAG
>JBKJOH010000246.1:0-6232 GCA_046593295.1 Polaromonas sp.
CGTGGTCTTGCCGCAGCCTGATGGGCCAATCAGCACACCCAGTTCGCCCGCGCGCAGGCCAAACGACACACCGGCTACAGCAGGACGGCTACGACCCGGGTACTGGACTTGCAATGCGGAGATTTCCAAAAACATCTCTCAATTGTAGATGCGTACAATTCTCATTCGCGCTCACCCGCATCTTCAGCATTCTTTCTCCACTCCTTCACCCCCCCTTTCCTTCACTAATTCCATTCATGCGTTTCATTGCGCGTTCATCGCTGTTGCTCCTGGTTGGTTTACTGGCCTTGCCGGTACTGGCCGTACTGGCATCCATGCTGCAATGGAACGCACAAAGTAGTCAGATTCTGGGCGAGATGTCGCAAACCGTATTGCCTGATTACGCCTGGACATCACTGCGCCTGTGCCTGATGGTCGGTATCGGTGTGGCGGTGGTGGGCAGCAGCACCGCAGTGGCCGTCAGTCTGTTTGACTTTCCCGGTCGCCGATTTTTTGAATGGGCGCTGCTGCTGCCGCTGGCCGTGCCGGCTTACGTGGTGGCCTACGCCTATACCGACTTTTTGCAGTACGGTGGCCCGCTACAGGTCGCTGTGCGGGCAGCAACGGGCTTGCAGGGACGCGTGTTCCCGGACGTGCGCTCTTTAAGCGGTGCTGTGTGGGTCTTTGTGTTTGCACTCTACCCCTATGTGTATGTGTTGGCCCGCAGCGCTTTGGCCGAGCGCGCAGTACACCTGATGGAAGCCGCACGCTTGCTGGGCGCTCCCTTGAGCCGCCGCATACGCAGCATCGCCTTGCCGCTGGCCCGCCCGGCCGTCGCGGCAGGCGTGGCTCTGGCGCTGATGGAAACGCTGGCCGACTTTGGCGTGGGCAGCTACTTCGGCATTCAGACATTCACCACCGGCATCTACAAGGCCTGGCTGTCCATGGATAACCGCATTGCTGCGGCCCAGTTAGCCACCATGCTGCTGCTGGTCGTGTTGCTGTTGCTCAAGCTGGAGCATAGAGCCCAGCGCCGTATGCGTTTTTCTGGCAAAGGCGGTGCAGCCTCAACGCATCAGGAAGCGCAAGCCAGCGTGCTGACGGGTCGCGCTGCCGTGGCTGCCTGGCTGATTTGCGCCTTGCCGGTGCTGGCCGGTTTTGGTTTGCCGGTGGTGTTTATGTTGCGGCCCTTATTGATTGATCTAGCAGCTGATGGGTCGCAACTGCCCTGGCGGTCTTTTGTGCAATGGTCGTTCAACAGCATCGCGCTGGGTCTGGGCACGGCGGCTCTAGCCTGTGCCATTGCGCTGCTGCTGGCTTTTGCATTGCGCACTCGGCCCGACTGGCTGACGCGCGCCGTGGTGCAGGTCGCCAGCCTAGGTTATGCCGTGCCGGGTGCGGTGATTGTGGTGGGCCTGCTGCTGCCAATTGGCTGGTTGCAGTCAGTAGCGCCACAAACCAGCGCGGGTTACTGGATCACGGCCACCGTCATCGGCATTGTCTGGGCCTACCTGGTGCGATTTTGTGCGGTGGCCCTGCAGTCGGTGCAAAGCGGTTACGCGCGGATACCGGCCAGCATGGACGACTCGGCCCGAATGCTCGGTGTGCATGGCCCCGCACTGTTGGTCAGAGTTCACTGGCCATTGCTCAAACGCAGCACTGCCGCCGCCGGGCTGCTGGTATTGGTCGATGTGATGAAAGAGTTGCCCGCCACGCTGGTGCTGCGCCCCTTCAACACTGACACGCTGGCCGTGGTGGCCTATCAGCTGGCGCGTGACGAACGGCTGGGCGAAGCCGCCCTGCCATCGCTGGCGCTGGTACTGGTTGGGTTGATTCCCGTGGTGCTACTTAGTCGCACGCTGGGTAAACCAGAGACATAAAAAAGCAACTTGCTATCTGCATCGGCTGTCGGCGTGAGCCTACGCATTTCAACCCAATGGGACTACTGACTCGGCAGGTTTAGCCTGTTAACGTGTATTCGTCTCTGCTCGAAAGTGCAAGCGGACTCACAACCAAAAGGAAAAATCATGAACAAAGATCGTTTTGAAGGTAACTGGCTGCAGTTCAAAGGCAAAGTCAAAGAGCAATGGGGTAAGTTGACGGATGATGACCTCGACATCATCGCTGGCAAACGCGACCAGCTGCTAGGCAAGATTCAGGAGCGCCATGGCATCACCAAAGACGAAGCTGAAAAGCAAGTCAGTGATTTCCATCACAAAAACCCGACCAACTTTTTCGAACGCTATTGAGTAACGCTCCAACTTCATTAACCCAACAAAACTCCTGATAAGGAATTCATAATGAAAACCAAACTCCTCATGCTCGCTATCGCTTGTGGCTGCACCTTCGCCGGTAGCGCCATAGCTATGACCAAGGCCGAATACAAGGCTGAAAAGGCCCGCATTTCGGCTGAATACAAAGTCAACAAAGACACATGTGGTGCCCTGAAAGCCAACGCCAAAGACATTTGCATATCTGAAGCCAAAGGCTCGGAAAAAATTGCCAAGGCAGAAGCTGAAGCCATGTACGAGCCGAGCGCCAAGCACACCAAAAGTGTAGCCATGGCTAAGGCCGATGCAGCGTTCAGCACGGCCAAAGAAAAATGCGACGACCTCGCAGGCAATGCCAAAGACGTTTGCGTGAAAGATGCCAAGGCGGCATTTGTCAGGATGAAAGAAGATGCCAAGGTGGCCAAGGTGGCTTCAGACACCACCAAAACCAAAAACGAAAAGATGGCAGATGTCAAGAAAGATGCCGCTGATGAAAAGCGCGAAGCCGAATACAAGGCCGCTAAAGAGCGTTGCGATTTATTGTCAGGCGTGCCCAAAGACACCTGCCAGAACGATGCGAAAGTTAAATTCGGCATGAAATAATAAAGCCCTGCGCACCTTGCCTTCCCGCTTGACGGCAGATGGGCAACTTGATAGCCAGCAGATAAAAGGCCCCGGCTTGCAAATGCAGCCCGGGGTTTTTTGTTGCGGCTTTGTCTGTAGCTCTGTAATTGTCCTGCTTGACGGTCTTTCATGCCGCATCTAAAGTGATGGATATGACCGCCGCAGCAAGAGTTAAATCGGAAGAGTTTTTCACCCCTGACGAGTGGGCCGTGCTGTCCGCCCGCTCATCATGGAAAGGCATTTCTCTGGTTGTACATTGCTGGCTGGTGATTGCGGTCAGCATGACCATTGGGGTGATGTGGCCCATCACGGTTCCTTTGATGGTTCTTGTGATTGGTAACCGGAAGCTCGGGCTTTTCATACTCATGCACGATGCCGCGCATGGTCTGCTGCACGCCAACCGGCCCGTAAACGACCGCCTGGCGCTCTGGTTTTGCGGCTCTGAACTCAACATCTACCGCCCCTACCATTTGCAGCAAAGCGAAGACCCGGACCTGGTGTTGTCGGCACCTTTCCCGATTACGCCCGCGTCGCTACGACGCAAGATCATCCGCGACCTGACGGGTCAAACCTTTTTTAAGCAGCGCTTTGGCATGTTGGCCGATCAGCTCAAGGCTCGCTCGCCTGGCACATCGGCTTGGCCGCTGCTGGTGCTTGAAGCCAAAAAGCAGCGCGTTTTCCTCATCCTCAATCTGTTGGGCTTTGCGCTGTTTGCCGTGGCTGGATTGTGGTGGGCCTGGGTGCTGATGTGGTTGCTGCCCATGGCCACCTGGCTACCGCTGATAAGCCGGCTGCGCAATATTGCCGAACATGCGCTCATCGTGCAGAACGGCACAGATCCATTGCGCCATGCCCGCACCACGAATGCCAATTGGCTTGAGCGCGTTTTCGTCGCGCCGTATTGGGTCAACTATCATTGCGAGCATCACATGTTCACGCATATCCCCTGCTGGAATCTGCCGAGTGCATATCGCCTGTTGGCGTAAAAAGGCGTGACCGGGCGCATGGAGGTGCAGCCGGGCTATAAGACTGTGCTGCGACTCGCTTCGCAGGCCTGAGTGCTAACGGGTACGCAAGCACTCAGGCCGCGATTTCATGGGCTATAATTCGGAGCTTCGCGGCTGTAGCTCAGTTGGATAGAGTACTTGGCTACGAACCAAGGGGTCGTGGGTTCAATTCCTGCCAGCCGCACCAAAAAAGAAAACCCTGCAATGAAAGTTGCAGGGTTTTTTCTTTGCGGGTCTGTTTTTAGGTTCAAACATTCCTCTCGTGCAACGGGCCGCTGCGAATTTTCATGTAAGCGGACGCGTGCGCTTACAACTGTCACGTCTGACGTTACAATAAAAGCACGATCAAGTCGTTCTTGCACAAGGGACTGGAGGTGTTTTTCCTGACAGGGAAGAAAAGCGGTATCCAGGCCGTTCATGCGCTACGCTTACAGATCATGTTGACGATGCTTCATGCCGTGAAGACTCCGCAGGCCATGAATGCCCCCGGTTTTGGTTGATTATCAGGACTACCACTAGAAATCAGAAATGAGGAGTGCGCTATGCAGATGTTTAATCCCGCCCATCCAGGCGAAGTTTTAAAAGAGGCTTACCTTGACCCGCTGGACATGAGCGTCACGGAGTTCGCTCGCCGTATCGGCATCTCGCGCAAGTGCGCCAGCGAATTCGTCAACAAGCGTGCGGGCATGAGCGTCGAGATGGCGCACCGGCTGGCCCAGGCAACCGACACCACTGCTGAGTCGTGGCTGATGATGCAGGTGCAGTACGCCCTGTGGGAAGCGAAGCAGGCCAAGGTGCCGCAGAAACTTCACGTTCAGCGACTTGCGTTTGGACATGCGTGACGACTCTGGCTACTAAAAACCGCCAATTTCAGGCACTAAAACAGGCTGTAGCCCAATAAATACGGGCGTGACCAGCTATTAAATAAAGAGCATAGGCCATGAGCAAAGCCTTTACCAAAGAAACCCAATCTGACGCGGGTGATGACGACGATGACGGTCTGGGCCTGGTTCTGTCGCCGCTTCCGGCTGGCGGCAAGAACTACATCACGCCTGCTGGTTATGAGCGTTTGCGCGCAGAACTGCTGGGGCTGATTGATGATGAGCGGCCGCGTATTGTCGAGATCGTTCACTGGGCGGCCAGCAATGGCGACAGGAGCGAAAACGGTGACTACATCTACGGCAAAAAGCGCCTGCGTGAGATTGATAGGCGCATCAGGTTTTTGACCCAGCGTCTTGAGATTGCCGAAATCACTGACCCTTCGGTACACCATGGCAAAACCCAAGTATTTTTTGGTGCCACAGTGACCTATGTGGATGACACTGGCGCAGAGCGCACGGTGACCATTCTGGGCATTGACGAGGCCGACACCTTGCAGGGGCAGACCAGCTGGGTCTCGCCGGTTGCCAGGGCGCTGACCAAGGCCAGGGTGGGTGATGAGGTGAGTCTGGTAACGCCGCACAGCGTGCAGTTGCTGGAAGTGTTACGGGTTGCATACCCGGCCCCCGTTAAGCTGGGTTAAGACTTCGTTCAGGAACCCGGTTTGGCCCGCTGCACCCGCAGAACGGACGGCGTGCGCTTGACGCTACGCAGCACGGACGCAAGGTGTACGCGGTCGCGCACCGCGATGCCAAAGCGCAGTTCTGTTGCATCTTGCACGCGTTCTTGTCCCATGTTGACGAGGGTGATGTCGGCTTCGGCACTGGCCAGCGCAGCGGCCACGCGTGCCAACACGCCTTTGCCATTGGACACCGTGACCTGAAGCGTGGTTTCAAAAACGCGCGACGGCTCGTCTGACCAGTCCACCGCGATGAAGCGCTCACTGTCCCGGTGTTGCAAACGCTTGGCGACCGCGCAATCATCGGTATGCACCACCAGCCCCTCGCCGCGCCCCAGGTAGCCGAGTATGCTGTCGCCCGGAATCGGCCTGCAGCAGGTGGCAAATTGAACCGATGCACCTTCACTGCCGTCCAGCACCAGCGCGCCCTGCGACACCGACTCATGGGCGGTGTAGCGCTCGCGGCTCATCAGCAACGCATCGGGTTTTTCGCCTTTTTCGGCAAGCAGACCCACCATGCGTTTGGCCACCATGCTGGCAATGCGTTTGCCCAGGCCGATATCTGTTAGCAAATCCGCCCTGCTGCGGTTGCCGCTGAAGCGCAGTATTTTTTCCCAAAAAAGGCGGTCTGCCTTGGTATCTTCGGGCAACTTCTCTATGCCTTCAGCCCGCAAAGACTGCGTCAACATTTTTTCGCCCAGCTCTTGCGATTCTGTCAGTGCCATGGTTTTGAGGTGATGGCGAATTTTTGACCGAGCCTTGCCGGTTCTGACAAAACCAAGCCAGCCAGGGTT
>JBKJOH010000197.1:0-9939 GCA_046593295.1 Polaromonas sp.
CTGCAAGCCCGTGTCAAGCAGTGCCGTGCAGCGGCTAATCTGCGTGCTGGAGATGCTGACCTCAGGCCCCACCAGTTTTTGCAAAACTTCGATGACTTTGCGGGTCGATACGCCCTGCACGTACATCTCGGCCAGCGCCAGATTCATGGCCTGCTCGGAGCGACTGCCGCGCTCCAGAGCGCTGGGATAAAAGCCACCAGAGCGCACCTGCGGCACCTCAAAGGTGACCTCGCCCATGCGGGTCAAAACAGTCTTGTTTTTATAGCCGTTGGCGTAATCGACACGCTGGGCAGAGCGCTCATAAGGTGTGGCTTGAAGGTGCTGGGCACGTTCAATGCGAGATGCCTCATTGACCAGGATGCGCAAGGCTTCACCGGCACCGTCCAGGCCGTTGGCAAGCAGGCAGGCATAGGCTTCGTGCAGCGACTCGCTGCAGTCATTGAGTTGGGTTCTTTGGGCTATGATAAAAATATTCTTTCTGTGTCGATCCAGGCTTGCCAGTCATCGAAGGGGGAGCCTCCGGCGGCCTGGCAGGGGCCTGATTAAAAAAATCCCAAAACCAGAAACTTCCAAACAGGTTCAGTTTCAATGGTCGGGGAAATTACAGAACGAATGTTGCACTACCCTAGGTGTTGCTCGCGCGCATTTCTCGTCTACATCAAGAAAGGAAAGTTTCTCATGAAAATCGATCTTTCAGGCAAAACCGCCATCGTCACCGGCTCCACGGCCGGCATTGGCTACGCCATCGCGAAAGGCTTAGCGCAGGCTGGTGCCGAAGTGGTGGTGAATGGCCGCACGACAGAGGCGGTCGATCGAACCGTTGCAAAGCTGAAATCAGAAGTGCCGCAAGCCCATATTCGCGGCGTTGCGGCGGATTTGGGCTCTGCGGATGGATGCGCGGCACTGGTGGCTGCGCAGCCATCCGCTGACATTCTGGTGAACAACGTCGGTATCTATGGGTCGCAGGACTTCTTCGAGATTCCGGATACCGAATGGACACGCTTCTTCGAGGTGAATGTTATGTCGGGTATACGGCTGTCTCGTGCCTATCTGCCAGGCATGGTGGAACGTCATTGGGGCCGCGTACTGATCTTATCGTCGGAGTCAGCGCTAAACATCCCTGCCGACATGATTCACTATGGCTTCACCAAGACCGCTGGCCTTTCTATCTCACGCGGCCTGGCCAAGCGCGTCGCCGGAACGGGCGTTACAGTCAATGCCATTCTGCCCGGTCCGACCTTGTCGGATGGCCTCGAAGCCATGCTGAAGGAAGAGCAGAAGGCATCGGGTCTGTCCATGGAAGAGACGGCGACCGCCTTTGTAATGAAGCATCGCCCCAGTTCGATCATCCAGCGTGCGGCGACCGTGGAAGAGGTGGCGAATCTGGTTGTCTATGTTGCTTCGCCGCAGGCTTCGGCTACTACCGGCGCGGCACTCCGGGTGGATGGCGGGGTGGTCGAGACGATCGCTTGATGCAACACACTTTTTATTCGGAAATAGATGCAGACTTGGCTGATCGGGCCCTGCAAACCATACTTTCCGCATTTCAAACCATCCAGCGCCATCCCTACATTCGCCGTGGGGTTATTGGGGTCAGACACCAATTTCATTGCGATGCAGAGCACTGCACCCGAAGGGCGTACCAAAGGCACGATGAATTTGAACTCTGACCCCAATAACCCTCCTAAAATCGGTCGTGGCCCCAAAAACAGCACTTTTTGAACCACGCCTGATCCGTGCAACAATGCCTGATGGATCCAATGTTTTAAAAACCGCTTGACAACCAAAACGCCCGGCGTATAAAGTACCGACTGATCGGAACAGAAATAAAGCCTATTTTGGGGTTGTCGTGCTTTCGGTGCAGAGTGCTCCCAGTCAACGGGATGTAGTTTTCATTAAATTCTAACTAGATGAGGAAACATAAAATTATGGTCACAGCAGTCAAGGAAGCAAAGAAGCGAAAGGAAGCAAAGAAGCGAATTATTTTAAATTGCTTCGACATGACTTGCGTCAGTCATCAGTCGGCCGGCATGTGGCGTCATCCACAAAGTCAAGCAATGAGATACAACGAAATCGAATATTGGACAAATTTGGCGATAGAGTTGGAGCGCGGTTGCTTCGATTGTTTGTTTATCGCCGACGTGCTCGGTGTTTATGACGTTTATCGGGGCTCATCGGCGGCATCGCTAAAAGATGCTGCACAAGTTCCCGTCAATGACCCCTTTCCATCCATCGCTGCGATGGCTGCGGTAACTAAGAATGTCTGTTTTGGAGTTACCGCAGCGGTGACGTTTGAGCACCCCTACATTCTGGCTAGACGACTCGCTACCTTGGATCATTTGACCAAGGGTCGCCTTGCTTGGAATATCGTGTCTTCTTATTTGAATAGCGCGGCGGTCAACATCGGGTTAGACCAACAAATAGGCCACGACGAACGTTACGACATGGCCGAAGAATACATGGAAGTAATATACAAACTCATGGAAGGGTCTTGGGAAGACGGCGCGGTACTTCGAGATAGGGCGAGCGGTATTTTCACCAATCCGAAGAAAGTCCATCCCATCCGGCATGACGGGAAATACTACAAAGTTCCCGGTTTTCATCTGTGTGAACCTTCTCCACAGCGTACACCGCTTCTTTTCCAAGCTGGTGCGTCAGGTCGTGGCCGTGCGTTCGCATCGAAGCATGCCGAGAGCATGTTCATCTTGACCACCACTGCAGAGCAAGCACGCGTTGTTACTACGGATATTCGAGATTTAGCGGAAAAAGCTGGGCGTTCTCGAGATTCGATCAAGATATTTACTCTTTTAACGGTTATTACTGGTAAAGACGACGCAGCTGCCCAGGCGAAATATGATGAATACCTGACCTATGCCAGCCCAGAAGGCATGCTTGCCCTTTACGGTGGTTGGACCGGGATTGACTTCTCCAAGATGGATCCTGACGAGCCGCTTAAGGCGCTGGCAAACGACAGCCTGCGCACGACGCTCGAGTCGCTGACCGATGGTGGCGGTAAGGATTTTTCAGTTCGTGACGTGATCACAGAGCGCTGCATTGGCGGTCTTGGCCCTGTGCTAGTCGGCGGGCCGCAAAAAGTTTGCGATGTATTGGAACGCTGGGTTGACCATGGTGGTATCGACGGCTTTAACTTAGCATACGCGATCACACCCGGGACCGTCTCCGATTTTATCGACTACATCGTTCCCGAACTTCAAAGACGTGGACGTGCTCAGACATCTTATGCGCCCGGCAATTTCCGGCAGAAACTTATCGGCACAGCAGACGGTTTTGTCGAGAAAACGCATGCAGCCGCCAAGTATCGCAAAATGTTTGTTGGTAAAGAAAATGTTGATAGCAATACTACACCGTCACACTGGGCAGATGCGTCTCATCCAGTGCAGACACCCCATGGTAAGACTAAGACTAAGGCTAAGACTAAGACTAAGAATAAGACTAAGAATAAGACTAAGACTTAGCCAACTGCTAACAGACTGCTGAAATACTCACTGCGCTAGCGCGACAGTTGGTTTGAAGCAGTTTAATTTTGCGATTATTTTGGCGTGTTTCAAAAAGTGCCGCTTCTGGGTAACACTTGTAAGGTGTCTTTTAGACGGTTTTCCTATAACTCAATCGAAGGCCGCCCGAAAAAGTGTTACCCGATTTTGAACCACTCTCTTCTATCGGCCGTAGCGCGTCAGATGCGCTTATTTTTTAAGCAAACTGCAGCGAATTATCGAAAGTCCGACAGACTGCTAGTATGAGTCGTTTGGTTGAAAGCTGGATATTCATGTTCCTTGCTGTTTTTATTGGAAAAAGATTCCAGCACTTACAAGAGTTCCGGGCCAGTTTTATTTTGTGAATCAATTTTATAGATCATTCAGAGAGGGGGGGAGGTATGCAGATAGATGACAAGCTTTTTCGAGATGCAATGAGTTCTTTCCCGAGTGGTGTAACGATCGTTACCACTGTTGATGACGAGGGTCGCTCTTGGGGGTTTACTGCCTCGGCATTTTCTTCACTTTCGTGTGATCCGCCGATGATCCTTGTTTGCCCTTCTAACAAAGCGGAATGCTTTGGAGCGTTCACCGCAGCGACGCGCTTCGCGGTAAATATCCTAGCTCCAGAGCATGAGAAACTGGCGATCCGCTTTGCCACCAAAGGCGGGGACAAGTTCGCCAATGGCGACTTTGTGTTGGGCCAGAGCGGGATGCCGATTTTGCCTCATGCGCTGGTGGCACTAGAGTGCCGGTTGGAGGGTTTTTATCCTGGCGGCGATCACAGCATACTGACCGGAATCATCGAGCATGCGAACTTACACGATGGTGAGGCGGCGGTCTATTTCCGCGGGAAATTTCGCTCGTTAGCGAGCCCGAAGCGCACAAGGAAGCTTAAATGATGCCACCCAGCGCATGTCGGCATGCTCTACGAGAGTCTGCTTCGTGTGCGAGAATCTTGAGTTGAATACGCTACGGGTGTGGTCGACATAACTAGATTCTTACGGTTCTGAAACCGTAGAGAATTCCTAATTTACATAACTTTCGGAGATTGCCAACATGGCTCGAGAAGAACTTGAAGGTGAATGGATACAAGGTTGGCCTGATCGCAAAAGAGCGCGGTTGATGCCGAGCAAGGATGCAGACGGGCGGACGATCTATGCGCGTACGCCGCTTCTCGAGCTGGAGGGTCTTATCACGCCCACTGACGCTTATTACATCATTGCGCAGTTGAATATGCCAGAGCCGATCCATCCTGATGATTATGTTTTTTCAGTGACCGGGATGGTCGAGCGCCCGCTGGAGTTGACGCTGAAGGATTTGCAGCTGCTTCCAAGTCGAACCGTACGGGTGGTCACCGAGTGCGCGGGAGATGACGGTGAGTTCTTCAATTGGCAAAAAAATGGGGGCAAAAAGCCTTCCCGGCTGAAAAAGCAGGCCGAAGCGGGTGGCTGGAACCAGATGGTCAAGAATGGTGAAAGGCCGGATGTTGGAGAGCTGCTCAATACGATCCCGACGACCTGCCTGGTCAGCGGTGGTGAGTGGACCGGGGTGCCGTTATCCGAAGTATTGAAAAAAGCTGGCATCAAATCTGGTGCCGTGTGCGTGCATCTCGTCGGGTTTGATGAGGGCAGGCCTGATCCTACGGCCCAGTATCTATCCGCTGGCCGCACTGACATCGAAATACATGATCCCGGCATCATTAACTATGACAAGGCCCTGGACCTCGATAAGGCGCTGCATCCCGACACGATACTGGCATGGGCGCACAATGGCGAGTACCTGCAGCATGTCCATGGGGCGCCGCTGCGGCTGGTGGTACCGGGGTGGTCGGGGAACTGGTGGGTTAAATGGATCGACAAGATCGAACTGCTTGACCATACGCCGGAGTGCTACTACCAGGATCACTATTTTGTATTGGCGGACACACCGGAATCGCCTGACCGCAAGCCATGCAAGGCGCTCGGTTGTAAAAGCATCATTACCTATCCCATCGACGAGGATTCTCCGATGCCGCGCGGGTCGCACGCTATTCGCGGTCTGGCCTGGAGCGGCGGCGGGGCGATCACACGTGTCGAAGTCAGTGTTGACGACGGCAAAAACTGGCAGGAGGCGTACGTCGAGGAGCATCATGATAGATGGCTGTGGAAACGCTGGTCTTATGTGTGGGAAGTCAATCTGGCGGGTAAATACACCATCAAGGCGCGCGCCTACGATGAGATCGGACGCATCCAGCCTACGCAGCCCTGGAACTTCCAGCAAAAACACTTCGATGGTATCGTTCCCGTTGATATCGAAATTAAATAAGCGAGGGATTGGCTCATGCATATAGTCGTCTGCGCCAAACAGATTCCGAATCCTGAAACCGCTTCCAGCGTGTTCAAGGTCGATGAACAAGCTGGGAAAGTGATCCCCGTAGCGGGCATGCCGCTGGTAGTTAGCCCGTTCGATGAGCAGGCGATGGAAGCGGCATTGCGGATTCGGGAAAAGAACCCAGACGTCAAAATCACCATCATGAGCCTGGGACCAGCCTCCGCGCGCGAGGTGATCAAGTACGGTCTTTCAATGGGGGCAGACGAAGGCGTGTTGTTGACGGATACGAGCTTCGATGGCGGGGATGGCTACACGACTGCACTGGTGTTGGCGCAGGCGATCAGGAAAATGGGCGACTGCGACCTGGTCCTGACTGGACGGCAGGCGGCCGATTGGGATGCGGGAATCGTGGGCTGTGGCATTGCCGAGCTACTGGGGGTTGCGGCCATTACTTTTGCAAAGACGATACAGGTCCAGGAGGATACGGTTCGGGTTGATCGGGTGCTCGATGATGGCTTCGAGACCGTGGAAACGAGGTTGCCAGCCGTTGTCACGATCTCAAATGAACTGGGGACTGCCCGTTCTGCGAATTTACGCGAAACGATGCGGGCGGCGCGCAAGCCGGTAAAGCTCTGGACCGCCGCCGATATTGGTCTGGATACGGCACAGGTGGGAAGTGCCGGGGCGCGAAAGACTTTGGAGCGGCTGTATGTGCCGGTCAAAGAGCGCCACTGCGAGATGATTCAAGGCGGCTCACCTGAAGAACTGGCCAAAAATCTCATTGCGCGGCTACAAGAAGCAAAGCTCATTTAATCATGGCGGGTAATTTCCTCGCCGCTTGCCGCGTTCCCTGCGTATACAGCAAGCTGCACGAAGATCGTCAGCTTGCCTTTTTCTAATACCTCGCCCCTTGGGGTGGGTTCTTTATTTCTGAATACCTTCCTTAAGGAGTAACTCATGGCAAATGCCTCGTGTGTTTTGGTCGTGGTTGAACTTATACAGGGCAAACCAAGCGGATTAGCGTTCGAGCTCTTGGGTTTGGCCGCGCGGCTGACAGAAAAAGCGGGAGGTGCCGTTTCTGCGGCGGTACTTGGCAGCGCAATCGACGGGGTCGCGCAAGATCTGATCAAGCATGGCGCGCGTAACGTCTACCTCATTGACGACCCTTTATTGGCGGACTATCAAGCCGACGCATGGATTCCCGGGCTGCTTAAAATCGCGCAACAAGCCAGGCCTTCGATGATCCTTGTCGGCCATACCACCACTGGTGCGGATCTTGCGCCACGTTTGGCATTTCGCCTCGAGACCATGGCTGCGATGGGGGCCACTGAGGTTGCGGCGGATCAGGGCAAGCTCTTCATCACGCGCCCGTGCTATGGCAATAATGCGCTGGAAGTGTTGTCGATTAAAACAGATCCGGCAATTGTGACCGTCAAGGCCAAGACCCAGGAGGCCCTGGCCCCTGATGACAGCCGTGTCGGGGAAATCATCAACGTGGAGCTGGCGCTGGATCCCGCCGCCATCCGCACGAAGATCATCGACCGGCAGCGGGAAAAAGCAGAAGGCGTCAGTCTGGAAAGTGCCAATATCATCGTGGCCGGCGGACGCGGTTTGGGTGGTGCCGATGGATTTCGCGAACTTGAAAAACTTGCTGGCCAGTTAGGTGGGGCGGTTGGGGCAAGTCGTGTGGCGTGCGATCTCGGCTGGTGTCCGCCATCCTGGCAAATTGGTCTTACTGGAAAGACGGTCGCGCCGGAGCTCTATATCGCCGTCGGCATTTCGGGGGCTAGCCATCATTTGGCAGGAATCGGTGCTGCCAAGACGATCGTATCCATCAACAATGACCCGGATGCCACGATGTTCAACGAGGCACGCTATGGGGTCGTTGGCGACTGGAAAGAGCTCATACCGGCGCTGGTCGCAGAAATTCAAAGAATCCGAGCTTAAGTGACGGTTGCCTTCACGCGCCACAGCGATCTTCATTTCCTGCCCTCAATAAAATACACGCTGCGCCGTGAGCAGTCGCTGTGTAGTAGCGGGTGATTCACAAATATCAGCAAAATCGTCGCTTCAGCCCACGCCTGATGATGGGCCACTCAAGGAGTAGAAATTGGTAGATCGAGAGTTCATGGAATACGATGTGGTCGTGGTCGGCGCAGGGCCGGCCGGCCTGTCTGCAGCGATTCGCCTCAAGCAACTGGCTTTGCAACATGGGCGTGAATTGAGTGTCTGCCTGATCGAAAAAGGTGCCGTAATCGGGGCGCATAGTTTGGCGGGAGCGGTGCTGGAACCGCGTGCGCTCGAAGAACTGTTCCCGGACTGGCAAGAATTGGGAGCGCCGCTCAATACCCCGGTGCAGCATGATCGCTTTATGTTTCTCACTGAACGTAAAGCGGTGACGCTGCCCACCCCTCCATCAATGCATAACCAAGGCAACTACATTATCAGCCTAGGCAACTTCTGCCGCTGGTTGTCCGAACAGGCCGAAGCGTTGGGGGTCGAGATATATCCTGGTTTTGCCGCCGCTGAGGTGCTTTATAAGGACGGCGCTGTAGTTGGCGTGGCCACCGGTGATACGGGAGTCAATAAAGCGGGCGAGCAGACGGACCGGTATCAGCCTGGCATGGAGTTGCGCGCCAAGCAGACGATTTTTGCCGAAGGTTGCCATGGCTCCCTGACGAAAACTTTATTCAAACGCTTCAACTTGCGTGACGGCGTAGATCCTCAAACCTATGGAATCGGCTTCAAGGAACTATGGGAAGTCAAACCCGAGGTTCATCAACCGGGGCTGGTGGTACATACGGTAGGCTGGCCCCTGGCGACGGACACTTATGGCGGATCTTTTTTGTATCATCTGGAAAACCACCAGGTGGCAGTAGGCTTTGTCGTCGGACTGGATTACAGCAATCCCCATCTAAGTCCGTATGATGAATTTCAGCGCTTCAAGACGCATCCCGCAGTGCGCGATACTTTTGAGGGAGGACGACGTATTGCCTACGGCGCGCGGGCTTTGGTAGAGGGTGGGGTTCAGTCCATCCCCAAGCTGACTTTTCCGGGCGGACTACTGGTCGGGGATACGGCAGGCTTTCTCAATGTGCCGAAAATAAAAGGCATTCATACGGCCATGAAGTCCGCGATGACTGCTGCGGAGGCCACCTTCGACTATTTGTCGAGCTCCCAGGAGGGGCCGCAGGTCGATGACTATCGCGCACGCCTGGAGCAGTCATGGCTGTGGCCAGAGCTGCGACGTGTACGTAATATTCGGCCGTCGTTTCGCTGGGGTTTGTTGGGCGGTATCGCCTACTCTGCGTTCGATACCTATGTGCTGCGCGGTCGCGCTCCATGGACCATGCATCATCATGCGGATCACAAACAGCTCAAGAAAATCGGTGAATGTTCGCCGATTCAATATCCCAAGCCAGACGGGAAAATCTCGTTCGACAAGATGTCTTCTGTCTTCTTGTCAAACATCCATCATGACGCGGATCAACCCGTTCATTTGCAGTTGCGTGACGACAGCATCCCGATCGAAGTCAACCTCGCCGACTATGACGCGCCCGAGCAGCGCTATTGCCCGGCCGGCGTCTATGAAATCGTGCGCGATGCGGACGGCTCCCATCCAAGGCTGCTGATCAATGCCCAGAACTGCCTTCATTGCAAGGTCTGCGATATTAAGGATCCGACCCAGAACATTAACTGGGTGGTCCCGGAAGGCGGGGCCGGTCCAAACTATCCGAATATGTAGGTGCGACGAGAGTCGTGCTAAGGATGTGGCTAAGAATAACTTTCCGAAATTATGCGCCTGCCGCAATGGCTCGATAGTTCCGGAGAGGCAAGTGCGTATCGAAGACGATACGCATATTTGCGAGAAAGTCTGATGCAACCTTTTTGCCTTTGACATAGACCCCGTCGAGTAGATCGACGCTCACCTTCAGTCCTGTGGTGGTGTTCGTTCTGGCCATGAATTGGCGGGCAATGGTCACCGTGTGAAATACGAGGTTCTGTCGCAATAGTGAGCAAGGGGCGGAGACAGGTGGCGACCGCGCTTCGAGATCAAAACGCCAGGCTGTAGAACTGGTCAGCTGCGGAGATGGCTTGTCCACCGGGGCAGTGCAACTGCCCCTTCTTGATC
>JBKJOH010000165.1:0-4554 GCA_046593295.1 Polaromonas sp.
TCGATTCAAGCTTGAAGAAGATGATTTTCAGGTCGGCAACCTAAAGATGACGGCCCACCTTACCGCTGGCGCAGCGTAAGCAGTACCCCTCTGCCTCTACCCAGCGCCTAAAATCGACGGTATCTAGTGCAGTGTTGCACGCTTTTCGTTTTTAGTCCTTCTCCATGCAAGAAAAATACAACCCCCCATATGACCACAAAAGCGTTGAACGTGCAGCGCAAACCCAATGGGTGGGCGACAACGCTTACCGGGTAGAAGACCACGACAGCGCGCAAAAACCAAAAGGCAAGTACTACGCCTGCTCGATGCTGCCCTACCCCAGCGGCAAGCTGCATATGGGCCATGTGCGCAACTACACCATCAACGACATGCTCACGCGCCAGCTGCGCATGAAGGGCTACAACGTGCTCATGCCCATGGGCTGGGATGCGTTTGGTTTGCCGGCTGAAAACGCGGCCATGAAAAATAAAGTGCCGCCTGCCAAATGGACTTACGACAACATCGCCTACATGAAGCAGCAGATGCAGGCCCTCGGCCTGGCCATCGACTGGAGCCGCGAAGTCGCCACCTGCGACCCGACTTACTACAAGTGGAACCAGTGGCTGTTTTTGAAAATGTTAGAGAAAGGCATTGCCTACCGCAAGACCCAGGTCGTCAACTGGGACCCGGTCGACATCACCCTCCTGGCCAACGAGCAAGTGATACACGGCAAGAGCTGGCGCACCGGCGCGGTGGGTGAAAAACGCGAGATACCGGGTTATTACCTAAAAATCTCAAGCTACGCGCCTGAACTGCTTGAGCAGGTGCAAACAGGTCTGAACGGCTGGCCGGAGCGCGTCAAGCTGATGCAGGAAAACTGGATTGGCAAAAGCGAAGGCGTGCGCTTTGCGTTCACGCATGAGATCACGGACGCATCGGGCGCACTGATCGGCGACGGGAAAATGTACGTCTTCACAACCCGCGCCGACACCATCATGGGCGTGACGTTTTGCGCGGTTGCGCCAGAGCATCCGCTGGCGCTTCACGCGGCTTTGAGCAACCCCGCGCTGGCAGCGTTTATTGAAGAATGCAAAAGCGGCGGCACCACCGAAGCCGAAATGGCCACGCAGGAAAAAAAGGGCCAACGAACTGGGCTGTTTGTCACGCACCCTTTAAGCGGCGAAAAGGTTGAGATATGGGTCGGTAACTACGTGCTGATGAGCTACGGCGACGGCGCGGTGATGGGTGTGCCCGCGCACGACGAGCGGGATTTTAAGTTTGCCGAAATATACAAGTTGCCGATAAAGCAAGTGGTAAGAACCAACATCTCGCGTTTTCATGAGCAAGACCCAATCGAATGGCCACTGGCCGACTACGAACATGAAATAGTTTTTGATCCGAATGTTTGGAAAGAATGGTACGCAGCCAAGGATGGTGGCTACAGCACTAACAGCGGAAAATACAATAATTTAACCCGCCAAGAGGCAGTCAACGCAGTCGCCGGAGACCTTGCCGCCAAAAACCTTGGCGAGAAAAAAACCACCTGGCGCTTGCGCGACTGGGGTGTGAGCCGCCAGCGCTACTGGGGCACACCCATCCCCATCATTCATTGCGAAGAGCATGGCGCGGTACCAGTGCCTGAAAAAGATTTGCCCGTGGTGTTGCCGCTTGACTGCGTGCCCGATGGTTCGGGCAATCCGCTGCACAAGCACGAAGGTTTTCATGCGGCGAGTCCTGGAAGCGACAAGCGTGTCGCGTGCCCCACATGCGGCAAGCCGGGTCGGCGCGAGACTGACACCATGGACACCTTTGTCGATTCGTCGTGGTACTACATGCGCTACTGCGATCCAAAAAACGACCAGCGGATGGTGGCAGAGGGTGCCGACTACTGGATGCCGATGGACCAGTACATAGGCGGCATCGAGCACGCAATTTTGCATCTGCTGTACGCCCGCTTCTGGACCAAGGTGATGCGCGACCTTGATCTGGTGAAGGTTGACGAGCCGTTTACCAAACTGCTCACGCAGGGCATGGTGCTCAACCATATTTACTCGCGCAAGGGTGACAAAGGCGGTGTCGACTATTTCTGGCCGCACGAGGTTGAAGACATTCATGGTGCGGATGGCAAGGTCACGCAGGCCAAGCGTAAAACCGATGGCCTGCTGGTGAACTACGAGGGCGTGGGAACCATGAGCAAATCCAAAAACAATGGCGTTGACCCGCAGGATTTGATTGAAAAATACGGTGCCGACACCGCACGCCTGTACACCATGTTCACCGCGCCGCCCGAGGCCACGCTGGAGTGGAATGACGCTGCGGTTGAAGGCAGCTACCGCTTTTTGCGCCGCGTGTGGAACTTTGGCAGCAAATTACACGCTATGAATTTAGGAGCTTATAAAGCCCGTATTGATTGGGCTACAGCCGATTTTAGCAAAGAAATCAAGGCTTTAAGGTTTGACGTGCATAGCATACTCAAGCAAATTGACTACGACTACCAGCGTATGCAATACAACACGGTGGTATCGGGCAATATGAAGCTGCTCAACGCGCTGGAGGACTCATCCAAAGCTTCAAACGCAGCCTTGTATGAAGGCTTCGGCATCCTGCTGCGCTGCCTGTACCCGGCCACACCACACATTGCACACACTCTGTGGACCGACCTCGGCTATGCCGCTGCACACGGCAGCCTGCTTGATGCGCCCTGGCCCGAAGTCGATGCCAGCGCTTTGCAGCAAGACGACATCGAGCTGATGCTGCAAATCAACGGCAAGCTGCGCGGCTCGGTTACGGTGAGCAGCACAGCCGACAAGGCCGCCATTGAAGCGGCAGCGTTGGCTACCGAAGCCTTCATCAAACAGGCGGCGGGCGCAGCGCCTAAAAAAGTGATCGTCGTGCCGGGTCGTCTCGTCAACATCGTGGTCTGACCACCATGCTTGAGAAAGAAACAAATATGCAACGCCGTTCATGTCTTGGCTTGATGGCTTCTAGCGCTGCACTGGGCTTGAACATGAGTCTTACTGCTTGCGGTTTCGAGCTGCGCAAGACACCCAGCTTTGCTTTCAAAACGCTTTTCAGTCCCTTGGCTGAAAGCTCTGTGCTCGGGGTTGAACTCAGGCGTTCGCTGGAAGCAAACGGCGCGGTTCGCGTCATCACCGACGCACGCCAGATCGATCAGGCTGATGTGATCATGGATGTGATTTCCGACTTGCGTGACAAGCTGGTGGTCAGCCGCAATGCTGCTGGGCTGGTGCGTGAATTCCAGCTGCGCCAGCGTTTTCGATTCAAGGTTCGCACGCTGCAAGGCAAAGAGCTGATTCCCGATTCAGAGATTCTGCAAGTGCGCGACATCAGCTTTAATGAGTCCGCCGTGCTCGCCAAAGAGTCAGAAGAAGCGCTGCTGTATCGCGAAATGCAAAGTGATGTGGTGCAGCAAATCATGCGCCGCTTGGCATCTATCACCGGCCTTTAAAGCTGGGCAACACGTATGAATCTAGCTCCCGCCCAACTCAGCGAGCACCTCAAGCGCGGGCTTAAAAGCCTGTACACGCTGCATGGCGACGAGCCGCTGCTGGCGCAGGAGTTTGCAGATGCCTTGCGCGTCCATGCCAGGGCGCAGGGCTATACCGAGCGCACAGTGCATACGGTAGCTGGCGCGCACTTCGATTGGAGCGAAGTGCGCGCCAGCGGTGGTTCGCTGAGTTTGTTTGCCGATAAACAAATCATTGAAATCCGCATCCCGAGCGGCAAGCCAGGCAAGGACGGCTCTGCGGCACTTCAACAAATTGCCGAACGGGCGCAGGGCGACGACTCTACCCTCACGCTGGTCATGCTGCCTCGGCTTGACAGCATGACGGCCAAGGGCGCGTGGTTTGGTGCGCTCGACAGCTTTGGCGTGACCGTCAAGTTTGATGCGATTGCCAGGGGTAATTTGCCGCAGTGGATATCGCAGCGCCTACAGTTGCAGGGCCAGCGCGTGGCCATTGGTGAAGAAGGCCAGCGAACGCTGCAATTTTTTGCCGACCGGGTCGAAGGCAACTTGCTGGCCGCACACCAAGAGATCCAGAAGCTGGCATTGCTGTACCCCGCCGAACCAGGCGCTGTGCAAGGCGCTGTGCTCAGTTTTGATCAGGTTGAAAATGCTGTGCTCAATGTTGCGCGCTACGATGTTTTCAAACTGGCCGAGGCCGTGCTTGGCGGCCAGCATGTGCGTGTCGCGCGTATGCTCGACGGCCTGCAATCCGAAGGCGAGTCCGAGGTGCTGGTGCATTGGGCCATCAGTGAAGACATTCGCAGCATGAAGCGCGTGAAAGACGCGATAGGCGCAGGCCGCCCCATGCCCATGGCGCTGCGTGAAAACCGCGTCTGGGGCATCAAGGAAAAGCTTTACGAGCGGGTGCTGCCAGGCATCACCGACGCCACCCTCGCCAACTTACTCACAGCGGCCCACAAGGTAGACGGCATCGTCAAAGGCTTAAAACAACACAACATGCCCGCCAGCCGATGCAGTGCCTGCCAGCCGCTGGCGGGCCAGTCGGGTTGTTTTAAGCCTTTGACGATGCCGTCTACCTTGTGGGC
>JBKJOH010000230.1:0-18106 GCA_046593295.1 Polaromonas sp.
CTGTATTGTTGCTTGCAACAGCGTCGCCAATGGCTGGCATCGTGATGACGGCGGAGTTGATCTGCGGCCCGGGGCATGCGGCTGATGAAACACTCACGGTTGCCGTGATGGTCACGAGGTTGGTGGAGGCAGCCATGGGGTAAACCGCAGTGCTGGCCGAACAGGTGAAGGTGGTGCTGCTTGCGTTGGGCGTGCAGGCCCAGGTGGGAGTGGGACTGACGGTGAGCGCCGTCAACGTCATGCCACTGGGCAGAGTGTCGGTGATGGTGGGTGAGCTAGACACGATGGTGGTTGCTGATTGATCTGTGGCCTGTGTGGTGGCGTAAACCTGATCGGCGATAGGGCGGCCATAGTTGCGCCCAACGATGATGTAGCTGAGCGAGGTAGCACCCACGGTGAAGGTGGGCGTGTTCGTGCTTTTGGTGACTGACAAGTCTGGCAGTAGCGTGACATTTTCAGTCGTTGGCCCGGCCACCAGCCCGCTGTAGTTGCTGCCAGCTACGTTGGCTGTGGCCCCGCTGGCGTAAGTGGTGTTGCCGCTGTAGCCAATGGCGGTGCGGTTGGCCGTTACGTTTGTGAGCGGACTAACCATGCGCACCGCAGTCGTTGTGCGGGTTGGGTCCAGAAAGATCACGCCTGCCGGGTTGTGATAAACGCCAACGGTAGCCGTGTCGGGGATAGTGGCGACAAAACTCACGGTGATGCTACCGTTTTGCGGCAGGTAAAAACTGCCGAATGTGACGGTGTTGTTGCCAGTGGTGGGGGTCACACCGGGCGCACTTGCCGCTGGGCGCAGCGACACCGCCGTGACGGAGTTGGCGCTGGTTACGCTGGCCACTGGCAAGGCACCTGGTGCAGCTGCAGAAGTGGTTTCTGCGCCTACAGCAACGGTCGGGCTATTGTTGCTAAAAGTGGGTGCCGTAGCCCCGGTATAGAGCCAACCCGGCGGCAGCGTAGCGTCAATCATGAATACGTTTGATGCTGCCCCCCCGCTGTTGCTGAGGTTGATGCTGTAGCTGGCCGTAGCACCCGTTGCTGCAGTGATGGTGGGTGTTGTGGTGCTTTTGGTAACGGTTATGGCTGGCAGGCAACTGGCGCCGCCTTGCACACCTGTGGCAGAGCCACCAGCGGTGCTGGATGCGCCTGTGCCGCCTGCCACTGAGCCGTCCACCTTAGGGCTGCCGTTGCCTTGGCCACCACCACAGCAGCCGTCGTTTCCTTGCACACCGCCAGCGTTGTTAACCGTGCCGGTAGTGAAGTTTCTGATCACCACACCGCCGCCGCCGCCGCCGCCTGGGCCATGGTCGTAGAAATTGGAGTAACCACCCTTGCCACCGTTGGCGTTGATGGTGAGTGCGCCTGATGTGGCGTTACCCACCAGTACCACCACGCTGCCGCCCGCACCGCCAGCGCCGGCAGCCTCAGAGCCGCCGCTGGTGTTGTACGCCGTGTAGCCATTGGCGCTGATAGTGCCGCCCCCGGTGAGGGTACCTGTGCGAATCAATACGATGCCGCCGCCGGATGCGCCGCTGATCGAGATCGGACCATCTGCACCATTGACTGTGCCCTGGGTGGGTGGGGCTGGGCGGGTAGTGGCGTTGTCGGTAGGCGGCCAGACGGTGACCGCGTTGGCGTTGCCGTTGTTGTTGCTTGCACCCGCACCGCCGCCACCGCCCAACACCACCCGAGTGGCCGATGCGGTAATGGCTGCCGCGCCACGCCCGCCCGCGTTGTTCTGAAAGCTCCAGCTAAATCCGCCCTGACCACCCGCCCCGCCATTGCTACCGCCACCACCGCCCGAGTTGTACTGATTATTCCCAGCGATTGGCTCGCCATCGTTAGCGGCGCCGCCTGCGTTGCCCTGAGCGGCTTGGCCGCCAGCGCCGGCTGCGTACCCTTGGGTCAGCAAAGCGGCATAGTTCACGGGTGTAGCTGTGCCATTAAATACGCGAATAGGCGTTCCCGCCGTGCCCTCGCCCTTGATAGCACCGTTGGCACTAGCCGGGTCAAAAACATAATTGCCGTCATTAAAGAGGCCACCCGCACGGTTACCAGTGCCGTTAGTGCCCGCCCCGCCGCGAAACCCGGCCCCGCTGACATCAATCGACCCGGTTAAATCCAAGCTGCCCGCCACGTCCATGGCCACAATGCCGCCACTGCCAACGCCCGTGGTCGTATTGATAGTCCAGCGGTCGGCGTTGACCGCCCCCGACAAGGTAGCCTGGGAGTACTGCGGCACATACACCACTTGGAAGGTACGTACCAGGTTGGTGGTGACGTTTTGTACGTAAGTGTTGGTCAAGGTGCGGTTAAGCGTTAGTACATTGCCCGCAATTGAGATAATTTGCGCGTACTCATGCTGTCCCGCGTTGGCTGGGGTGGTGCCATCTTGCATTTGCATGATCAGCACCAAATCGCCCGCCCGCAGAGCTCGGGCACTGGTGCGAAGTCCGGTGGCAGATGCTACGGTGATAGACGTAGCTCCTGCTACAGGGCTACCAGAGCCGCCGTGATACGAATTGATAACACCGCTGGCGGTAACCGGGCCGTCCCAGCCCGGCAGGGCGCAGGTCTGAGCATGTACTTGAGTCCCGAAAATGACAAACGTGGCAATGGCGAATACAACAGCACGTAAAAATTGATAAGCGCGGTGAACCATGTGAGGAATTGTAGGCTGTAGGTGCGCGCGCTAACCAGACTTGCACTAGCCACCGGGCATTAATTCACAGGTGCTCGCTGGTTTGTGCCTTGCTTGGCCGCCATTGTTGTATCGCCGCACACAGCCAATCGGATGTGCTTTGGTGGTCAATGGCTTTAAGGGTTATGCCCAGGTGCTGCCCGGCGGCTTGGAGCAATCTGATGGGCTGCGCGGTATCGAGCGGCTGCGCACCGTTTTGTTTTGACAATTTTTCGCCATCTGCCGCCAGCACCAGTGGCGTGTGCAGGTATTGCGGCGTGGGCAAGCCGAGGGCGCGCTGTAACAAGATTTGCCGCGCTGTATTGCCAGCCAAGTCTTCGCCTCGCACCACATGGGTGATGCGCTGCGCTGCATCGTCTACCACCACGGCCAATTGGTAGGCCCACAGGCCATCGGCACGCTGGATGACAAAGTCGCCAACTTCGGTTTCTACGTCTTGCGACTGGTGTCCTAGCTTACGGTCAACCCAATCTACTTTTTCATTTGCTATTAAAGTGATAGCTGCTAGCGCCCGTATTTGTTGGGCCACAGCCGCTTTTAGGGGTGATTTTGAGGTCAAAAACCGCCAAGTTTGAGGTTTTGCAGTCAAACAGCTTCCCAGTTTGGCCCTACAGGTGCCGGGGTACACCAGCTCGTCATGGCGCGGCTTCGGGCAGCCACTGGCTGCTAGTGCATTTGCAATATCTTGCCGGGTACAGGTGCAGGGGTAGGCTTGGGCCTGCGCTACCAGCTGCGCCAGTGCCTGTTGGTAAAGGCGGCTGCGTTTTGACTGGTAAGTGGGTGGCTCGTCTGGCAGCAAACCGCAGGCTTCCAGTTGCTCAAGAATTGTTTTGTCTGCACCCGCAACGCAGCGCGGCGTATCAACATCTTCGATACGAACCAGCCAGCTACCGCCGTGTGCCCGTGCGTCGAGCCAGCTTGCGAGTGCGGCAACCAGCGAACCCGCGTGCAACGGGCCTGTGGGGGAGGGGGCGAACCGGCCCCTGTAAGGTATGGCCCCCACGTTCGGCACTGGCGTGTCCTCTCTGCCCCCCGAGGGGGCTAATTTCCCTAGGGACGGCCCGTCGGGAATGTGGCCCCCACGTTCGTTCACTTCGTGTAACTTTCTGCCCCCCGAGGGGGCTAATTTCCCTAGGGGCGGCCCGTCGGGAAATTGTTTGCCCACCATCGCGGGTACTTAAAGAATGTTTAATGCCATTTCTAAGCCCGAGATAAAGCCGTCTTCAACCCGGTGCCCTATGCACCAGTCGCCGCAAGCACCTATGCCTGACTTGGCATCCCACAAATGGCTTTTGCCCAGCGGCGTGATGGTCTGGGCGTAGCGCCAGCGGTGTACCACGGCGTGCTGCGGCTCGGCGCGTATGCCGGTTACTTCGGTAAAGGCCTTCAGCAGCTTGACCTTGACGCGCTCGGCATCGTCTTCAAGGTGGCGCTCGGACCAGTCGGGGCTGGCCTGGACTGTCCAGCGTTCAATCGGGCCACGCCCAGGCTTGGACGATTCACGCGCCAGCCAGGCAATGCGGTGGTGGGTGCTGCGCGCTGCGTTCCACTGCGGCCCGAGGTGCGACAGATTCGGTTGCGAGGCTTGCGGAAACGCCAGCATCAGCGTCCAGCAGGGGGCCACACTCACGCCCGCCAGCTCTGACCTCAGTGTCTTGCCGACTTGCGAGCTGAGTAGCAGTGCTTGGGCCTGCACCGAAGGCACTGCCAGTACGACTGCATCAAAGCCGGAGTAAACCCGGCTGCCGCCGCCCGGGCCTTCGGTTTGCAGTTGCCAGCGCTTCGGTGCCAGCTTGTCGGCCTCTAACCTGACAACCTGGGTTTCAAGGTGCAGATGACCATTGGTCGCCAGTGGCTTGGCCCATTGCTTGACCAGCGAGTTCATGCCCGGGGTGGCGACCCAGTGCGCCTCTTTGGGGGGCAGCGACGAGGCCACCACACGGCCATGCTCGTCAAGGATGCGAACCGTATTGGCGCTCCACGGGCGCACCAGGCCAGATGCGGTGGCCAGGGCTTTTTCAAAACGCGCATCACGCACGGTGAAGTACTGCGCGCCATGGTCGAACCCGCCAAACTCGGTGTTCCTTGTGGCCATGCGGCCGCCGCTGGCACGGTTTTTTTCAAACACCGTGACCTGGTGGCCCGCCTGCATCAAGGTGCGGGCGCAGGCAATGCCCGCAATGCCCGCACCGATGACGGCGAAGTGGCGCGAGCTTGGCGTTGAAGAGGTTTTTGATTTGGATGTCATGTCGTTGTGCTTGTAAAAATCAATGAAGGCGTTCAGCAGCACTTTAACCCTAGTCGGTGAGGCCGCTATATTGGAGGTCTTGAAGTTATTCGCAGAAAGATAAATTTCCATGATGACCTTACGCCCCTCCGCAGCACGCGGCTATGCCGACCACGGCTGGCTGAAGTCGTTTCACTCGTTTTCGTTTGCCGATTATTACGACCCCGAACATATGGGGTTTGGCAATCTGCGCGTCATCAACGAAGACAGCATCGAGCCGGGTCGCGGTTTCGCAACGCACGGCCACAAGGACATGGAAATCATCAGCTATGTGCTCAGTGGTGAGCTGGCCCATAAAGACAATATGGGTAATGTGAAGGGCATTCCGCCCGGCGATGTGCAGCGCATGAGCGCGGGCACGGGGGTGCAGCACAGCGAGTTCAATCACGCCGAGGGCCAGACCACGCATTTTCTGCAAATCTGGATCGAGCCCAATGTCACCGGCATTGCACCGAGCTATGAGCAGAAAGCTTTTGCTGATACTGAAAAACGTGGTCAGCTGCGTCTGGTTGCGTCTAACGATGGCGCGCAAGGCTCGGTCACCATTCATGCAGATGCAAAAATTTACGCTGGTCTGCTGGACGGAGACGAGACCGCCACGCTGGCTTTGAGCCCGAACCGCAAGACCTATGTACACCTTGTCAAGGGTGACCTTGAAGTCAACGGGCAAAAGCTTGTACCAGGCGATGCTGCGATGATCGAAGCGCAAAGCAGCCTGGAACTTGACAAGGGCCGGGACGCTGAAGTGCTGGTATTTGATCTTGCAGCTTGATCGCAGTTTTTTTGTGTTGGTGTTTTTTAAGTTTTTAATCGGGAATCAGTCATGTCGAAAGTTGTTGTTGTTTTTCACTCTGGTTACGGCCATACCCAGCGCGTGGCGCAGTTTGTATCGAGCGGTGCAGGAGCCCAATTGATTGCCATTGATGCAGAAGGCAGTCTGAGCGACGAGCAGTGGGCCGCGCTAGACGCAGCCGATGCCATCATCATGGGCAGCCCGACCTATATGGGCATGGTCAGCTGGCAGTTCAAAAAATTTGCCGATGCGAGCAGCAAAAAATGGTCTGTCAGCGCCTGGAAAGACAAGGTCGCAGGCGGCTTTACCTGCGCGTCCAGCCCCTGCGGTGACAAGCTGTCAACCATCCAGTACTTCATCACGCTGGCCATGCAGCAAGGCATGATCTGGGTCGGCCAGCCCGCGCTGAACAATGGCATCATCAACCGCATTGGCTCGAACTCCGGCGTGATGGCGCAGGTCGGTCCGCAAGACCCAGCCAGTGCCATTGCGCAGGGCGACCTCGACACCGCTGCCGCCTATGGCAAGCGCGTGGCTGAAGTGGCCACCAAGCTGCGCGGCTAAGTCACATCAAGCATCAAAATTTGTAGTCGCGCTCTCGCTGGCTACGCCAAGCGTTCATGCAGGTAGGCACGCATCTCATGCCATTCAATGCCCGGCTCACCCGCTTGCAGCGACAGGTCACGGTCATGCGCTTCACGTTGCATAGACAGCTTCCATTCAGCCCCATCGGCCTTTTCTGCCAGTGCTTGCAACATGAAGTTATGTGGCGTTTGGTCAAGTGCCTGCGCCAACTGCGTGATGCGCTCGCGCAGCGATGGCTCAATGCGTAAGGTGGTGGTGGTGGACATAGAACCTCGATTCGTGCCTTGTTAGTGACACAGGTGTGGCACAAAATACGTTTAGTCCTAAGCGCAATAGATAAACCCCAATAAACCGCGTCACATAATCAAGGATAATTTAAAATAATTTAAAATAATCAACAATAAAAGGCTCACTATGACAGCGCCAACCCCTGATTCAGAGTTCTTCCATCGTACAGAACTTGCACAAACCTACGCCGATGATGCGTTGGACACCAGCTTGGGCCGAAGCGGTGGTTTGTTTTTGGCTGCGCCACGGCGTACCGGTAAATCAACCTTCGTGCGGCAAGACCTTGTGCCTGCGTTGCGCGGGCGCGGGGCGGAGGTCATTTACGTTGACTTGTGGGTTGATAAAACCAAAGACCCCGCGCTGCTGATTGCCAACGCCGTGCGCGACGAGCTTAAAAAGGAAGATGGCGGCATCACCAAGCTGGCTCGTAAAGCGGGCTTAGGCAAGTTCACGGTCGGCGCGCTTGGTTCTGGCCTTAACTTTGATTTGTCGCAAGTCTGTCGGCTTAAGCGCCGATGCGACGCTGGCCGATGCCTTGAAAGCCTTGTCAAACGCCAACGGCCACAGCATCGTGCTGGTGATTGACGAGGCGCAACAGGCGCTAACCACCAGCGACGGTATCAACGCCCTGTTCGCCCTCAAAGCCGCACGCGACGAGCTTAATTTGGCTGGTAAGGGCCTGCAAGTCATCGCCACCGGGTCTAACCGCGACAAGCTCGCCATGCTCGTCAACGGGCGCGAGCAACCTTTTTTTGGGGCTACGCTGGTGGACTTTCCAAAACTGGGCTTGGCCTACATCGAGTGGCTGTGCAAGCGGTCCAAAATGGCACTGAGTTCGGCCAAAACACTAGACGTGTTCAAAGAAGCCGGCTCACGCCCTGAAATGATTTTACCCGCCATGCGCAAGGCCCGCCTCACGCATTCGTCAGAGCTGAACGCCGATACGCGAGAGGGCACCTTAAACGACACCCTAGATGCCGCCTTCGCCCGCCTCGTGCGCGAGCATATCGCCGCAGTCAAAGACGACTTCTTTCACACCCTGGCCAGCCTGCACCCACTACAGGCCGCGCTGCTGCACGAGCTGGCTTTGGATGCCCTACAGCCACCCGCCGCTGAACGGGTAGGCGTGTTTTCAGGCGCGATGGCCCTGCGGCTCAAGGGCCGCATCAAGGCCGAACTGCAAGGCGACGACAGCGTGCAGGTTGACACCTCTGCCATCCAAAACGCACTCGACGTGCTGCGCGACAAGAACTTTCTGTGGCGCTCCCAGCGCGGCGCGTACTGGCTTGAAGACGACCAATTAGTGACTTGGCTGGCGGGGTAGCCGCGCAAAATTGCGGTTATTTGTAGGCGTATCAAATCAATTGAGCGCTACGTTTTTAGTAGCTTGTCAAGCCCGTATATATTGGCTTGCAGCCGTATTTATGGGTAAAAATCGGCACTTTAAAAACATTTGTCACCCCTTTATCCCACATCCCGCGCCAATCGCAGCCCACTGAACTGCCAGCGTGCATCGGGCGGGCCTTGGGCAGCCATTGTTTTGTGCGCGGTGGGGTCAGTTTAATGGTGGGTATCGGCAGGTGCTTGTGGGTAGGCTTCCCATAAAATGAGTTGATGTTTGTTCACCTACGCATCCACACCGAATTTTCAATTGTTGACGGCACCAATCGCATTGATGAAATTGTTGCCGCCGCCGCGCTTGACAAGCAACCCGCGCTGGCCATCAGCGACCTTGGCAACCTATTTGGCACTGTCAAGTTTTACAGCGAAGCCCGCAAGGCAGGTGTCAAGCCGCTGATTGCCGCTGATGTGTGGGTGCAGGTGCCAGGCAAGGGCGCTGCTAGCCCGCCCGCGCGCATGTTGCTGCTGGTGCAAAACCACAAGGGTTACCTCAATTTATCAGAACTGCTCACGCGCGCCTGGACGCGCGGCGTGGTGCAGGGCCAAGCCATCATCAGCCTTGAATGGCTGCGCGAGCTGAACCAAGGCCTGATTGCCCTGTCGGGCGCGCAGCGTGGTGCCATTGGCCAGGCGCTGGTGCAGGGTGATGATGCGCGTGCGCTTGAATGCGCGCTGCAACTCTCTAGCATCTTCCCGCAGCGTTTTTATATGGAGCTGCAACGCGCGCAGCAGGCGGACGATGACAGGCATGTCAGCGCTGCCGTGCAATTGGCCGCACGCCTGAAGCTGCCCGTGGTGGCGACGCACCCGGTGCAGTTTTTAACCTATGACGATTACGAGTCGCATGAAGCACGGGTGTGTATTTCTGAAGGCGAAATTTTGGGCAACGCGCGGCGCGTGCGCAAGTTCACGCGCGAGCAGTACTTCAAGTCGGCATCACAAATGGCGCAACTGTTTGCAGACATTCCATCCGCCGTAGCCAACACGCTGGAAATTGCCAAGCGCTGCAACCTGACGCTGACCCTCGGCAAGCCCATGCTGCCGGACTTTCCGACACCCGAAGTCAATGGCGTGCGCATGCCGCCTGATGAGTACTTTCGCCATGCCTCGTTTGAAGGGCTTGAGGCGCGCCTTCAACACCTGTACCCGAATCAAGCGCTGCGTGAAGAAAAGCGCCCCACGTATGTGGCGCGGCTTGAGTTTGAGATCAATACTATTTTGAAGATGGGCTTCCCCGGTTATTTTTTAATCGTCGGTGACTTCATCAACTGGGCGAAAAACAATGGTTGCCCGGTCGGGCCGGGGCGTGGTTCTGGTGCCGGTTCTCTGGTGGCGTATTCGCTGAAGATTACCGACCTGGACCCGCTGCGATACAACCTGCTGTTCGAGCGTTTCCTGAACCCCGAGCGGGTATCCATGCCCGACTTTGACATTGACTTTTGCCAGAGCAATCGCGACCGTGTGATTGACTACGTGAAAGATAAATACGGCCACGCAGCGGTGAGCCAGATCGTCACCTTCGGCACCATGGCAGCGCGTGCCGCCATTCGCGATGTGGGCCGTGTGCTGGACTTTCCCTATGGGTTTTGCGACGGCATTTCCAAGCTGATTCCCAACAAACCCGGTCAGGCCGTGACGCTGCAATTGCTGCCCGCCGAGCGCAATAAAAACGACAAAATGGTTTACGCGCTGGAGGCCGAGCCGCTTCTGGCCGAGCGCGAGCGCAAGGAAGAAGACGTTCATACCCTGCTGGAGCTTGCCCGCAAGTTAGAGGGCCTGACGCGCAACGTCGGCATGCATGCCGGGGGCGTATTGATTGCACCCGGTAAATTGACCGACTTTTGTCCGCTGTATTTGCAGCCCGGTAGCACCTCTGCAGTGAGTCAGTTTGACAAAAACGACGTCGAGGCGATAGGGCTCGTCAAGTTCGACTTTTTGGGCCTGGCTACGCTGACGATTCTGGAGATGGCCAAAAACTTCATCATCGCGCGCCACCCGTCACAGGCTGGTTTCAGGTTTGAAGATATTCCGCTGGATGACGCGAAGGTGTACGAGCTGTTTGCCAGTGGCCAGACAGAAGCGGTTTTCCAGTTTGAAAGTAGCGGCATGCAGCGTATGCTGAAAGACGCAAAACCTGATCGGCTTGAAGACCTGATTGCGATGAATGCGCTGTACCGGCCCGGGCCCATGGATTTGATTCCGACCTACATTGCCCGAAAGCAGGGGCGTGAGGTGCCAGAGTACCCGGACCCGCGCGTCAAGCCCATGCTGGAGGAGACCTACGGCATCATGGTCTACCAAGAGCAGGTGATGCAGACCGCGCAGATACTGGGCGGCTATTCACTCGGTGCTGCCGACATGCTGCGCCGCGCCATGGGTAAAAAAGACGAAAAAGAAATGGCCGCCCAGCGCGGCAAATTTCGCGAAGGCGCAGGCAAAAACGGCTTGACTGAAGAAAAAGCCGACGAGGTTTTTGACCTGATGGAAAAGTTCGCAGGCTACGGCTTTAACAAGTCGCATTCTGCCGCTTATGCCTTGCTGGCGTATCACACGGCATGGCTCAAGGTGCATTACACGGCTGAATTTTTCTGCGCCAACATGACCATCGAAATGGACGACACCGACAAGCTGAAAATCCTGTTTGGTGATGCGCAAAAAATGGGGCTGTTATTTGAATCACCTGATGTCAACCGCGGCCAGTACCGCTTTGAGCCCATCACCGCCACCAGCATCCGCTATGGCCTCGGGGCCGTCAAGGGCACGGGCCAGCAGGCGATTGCGGCGATTGTGGCGGCGCGCACGGATGGCGGGCCTTTCACCTCGCTGTATGACTTTTGCGTGCGGGTTGACAAAACAAAACTCAACAAGCGCACGGTTGAAGCGCTGATCAAAGCCGGTGCGTTTGACAACCTGCATCTGAACCGCGCCGAGTTGCTGGCCTCTGTTGACCGCGCGTTTGAATTTGCAGCAGCGGCGCAGGCCAATGCCAATCAAAGCGGCCTGTTCGACATGGACAGCCACGCCGCCAGCACACAAGAGCCGCCGCTGGTGGCAGCCATGCCCTTTGGCGTGAAGGCACGGCTGGTACAGGAGAAAACCGCGATTGGCTTTTACCTCTCGGGTCATCTGTTTGACGAGGTGGCGCTGGAGGTACGGCAGTTTGCCAAGCGCAAGATTGAAGACCTGATGGATTCGCGCGAGCCGCAATTGCTGGCCGCCATCGTCACCGACCTGCGCGTCATCAACGGCCAGCGCGGCAAGCTGGCGCTTTTCAAGCTTGACGACAAAACCGCCATGATTGAAGCCACCGCAGACGAAGCCTTGCTCAACGCGAACCGCAATTTACTGAAGGACGATGAACTGGTCATTGTGCAGGGCGTGCTGCAACCCGACCGGTTTTCAGGTGGTTACCGTTTAAAGGTCACGCAGGTGTACGACCTGGAAACCGCCCGCTGCAAGTTCGGCAAATACTTGCGTGTGGCGGTTGATTTGGATAAAAAGGGCACAGCACCCGATATCGCCCGTATCGTCAAAGACTTTCCGCCGCGCCGCGAGATGTCAGAGCAGGGCGAGTTTATGCGTGGCCTGCCGGTACGCCTGAGCGTGCGCAGGAACGCTGACTTTGGCGTGGTGGAAGCGCCGCTGGTGCTGGACGAGCGGGCCAAGTTTTTCCCGACCGACGCAGCACTGGCCAGCTGGATGGCGCAGGCCGACGCGGGGTTGGCGCAAATTGTTTATGAGTGAATGCGATTTTTCGTTGTAGATGCTATAAAAATAGTAGCTGGTCACGCCCGTATTTATTGGGCTGCGGCCCGAAATAGAGGCAAAAAATGGCCGTTTTGGAGCTCAAAGTTCTGCAAACGGGTAAATTAGTCTTGGTGGTCGTCTACCAGCTTCGCCATCCGCCGAGAGAAGTCTGCATTCGGAAACTGCCCGTGCAAACGCTTCATGCCTTTGTCCAGGCGCTGCGCCCAGCCGGTGCCTCTGGCTCGTGCTGCACGCCACGACTGTGCCAGCTCAAACGCATCGTGCGTCATCAGGTAGTCGAGCAGGCTTGCGGCCTGCGCGATGTCTTTGTTGGCTTTGGTGCGCTCTTCCTGGGGGCGCTCGCCAGAGACAATTAATTTATGCAGCACGTAGCGTTCAGGTCGCGGCAGGTTGACCACGATGGGGCCAGCCGCTGTCACCAGCGTTGAGCGCATGGTGTTTTCAAGCGACAGCTCCATGAAGCGTAGCGGCTGCATGTGGATGTTCAGGCGCGGCAAAAAAACAGGCTTGTCGCCAGAGCGGCCCCTGGTGGTCAAGAAGTCAAGATCGAAGTCTGGCTCGTCGGCTTTGCGCAGTGTGGTGCCACTTTGGTTGGGCACGAAACCCATCTGTAGAGAGTCGATAGCTGCGGTCACGTCAATGGTCAGATTTTCGGGCAGTGCAAGCGACACATTGCGCCCCACATGTGCAAAGTCCAGATCAAGCGTGCTGGCATTGCCTGCCCAATGCACGCCAAACATATTTTGATAGGCAAAAAAAACATGCGTGCCGACCAACACGCCGCCCGCTGAAAAAAAACCGTAGTCTTTCATGCGGTTGATGACGCGGGCGTGCTTGACGGGAATGTCAACACAGCCGAGTTCTATGGCCGCCCTGGCCATGCGCAGCAACTGCTGTTGCGCGACTTTAGCCAGTGGGTTGGCGTGCTGTGCCAGCAGCTTGCGCGTGGCCTCGTCGTCTGGCCCAATGTAGGACTGCTGCAAGCTAGCGTTGGCGAGTTTGACTTGGTGGTACCAGTAGTCTTTGCCAGATACGGTTTTCTTGGCAAAGCCGCCGGGTACGTCGGCAATGCTTCTTTGCAGGTCAGCTTGTCGGGCAGCCGTGTCTAGCCCGGCGAAGGCGGTTTGGGCGGCTAGCGAGAAGGGTTGATAGAAGGTGCTCATTTATACTACCTTTAATTTTTTGGTAGTATAACTTGACATTCAATCCGAATGCTCTGGCTTAATCCCGTGGCCGAAACTCAAGAATCATCAGCGTTGGCACGCGGCCATCCACATCGCGCGGCATGGTCTCTGTGCGAATGATGGCTTTGATGACGGCTTCATCCCAGGCCTTGTTGCCGCTGGACTTGACCAGCCGCTGGCTCATGATGATGCCAGTGGGCGAGCTTCTGACTTCAACCTCGGCGCTGGCGTTGCCTTCAATTGCGTCGGTGAAAACGATGTTGGGTTTGACCTTGGCGCGTACCTTGCCGCCGTAGCTGGCCGATGGGCCACTGGACTTTAGTGCGCTGCCCTTGGCGTTGTCGTCCCCCGATGCACCGGCCAGGCCCATGGCGCGGGCGATGTTTACACGGCGTTGCTTGTCAAGAGCGGCTGCGCTGGCTTGTTCCTTGGCTTCCTGTTTACGGGCTTCCAGCTTTTTGGCATCTTCAAGGGCTTTGCGTTTGGCCAGGTCTTCTTTTGCCTGCAGTGCTTTTTCTTTCTCTCTCTCTTTCTCTTTTTCAGCCAGCGTCTCAGCTTTTTTTTGCCGCTCCAGTTGCTTGCGTTTTTTTTCCTGTTCCAGCGCGATGTCTACATCGGGTGCAGGCGGGGGCTGAAGCTCGGGGGCCTTGGCGGCTGGCTCGGGTGGTGGCGGTGGCGCAAGGGCAGGCGCGGCTTCTCGCGTGACGCTAGACCACAGCTCTGCCTCGAATGAAACTGATTGATCGGAGCGCTTCCAGTTGACACCCCAAGTCAGGGCGGCAATCAGCAAGCCGTGCGCCAGCAGCGCCAGCGTGAAGGCGCGCACCGAGCCCGCGTCACGCGGCGGCACAAAGTCGTTGCGGTCGTAGGCGCTGGGCATGACTGTTGCTTCGGGATTGGTCGAATGCGCTGGCTAAAAACGCTATCTATTTGCCAGTCTGCACCGACAGGCCCACGCGCGACACACCGGCCTTTTGCAGGTTTTCCATCACCTTGACCACGGTTTCGTATTTGATGCCCTTGTCGGCGCTGATAACGACTGGCACGGCCTTGTCTGGCGCAGCCTTGACGTTGGGCTCCAGCTTCACGACATCCAGCGCGACGTTGCCCACATTGCTGGGGGTTGAATTGGTTTTGATTTTGATCTGGATGACTTCGTCCTTATTGATGATGATTTGCACCGGGCTTTGCGGTTGTAGCGCGGCCTTGCCGACCTTGGGCACGCTAATCATGCTGGGCGTGATGAGTGGTGCCGTGACCATGAAGATGATGAGCAGCACCAGCATCACGTCAATGAAGGGCACCATGTTGATTTCGCTGATGGTGCGGCGGCCCCGGCCTCTTGAATTTATTGCCGGCATGATTGACGCAGCGACGGGCCGCCCCTAGCAAGTCGCGCCCCCTCGGGGGGCAGCTTATTACACGAAGTGAAGAGCGTGCGGGCTAACATTTCTAATGACCCGACGGGGACTGAGCGCCCAGATTGCGTTGCAGGATGTTGGAGAACTCTTCGATGAAGGTTTCCAGCTTGTTGGCCACGCGGTCTATGTCGTGGGCAAAGCGGTTGTAGGCCACTACTGCCGGGATGGCCGCAAACAGGCCAATGGCGGTGGCTACCAGGGCTTCTGCAATGCCGGGGGCCACGGCAGCCAGCGTGACCTGCTCCAGCGCGGCCAGGCCGGTGAAGGCATGCATGATGCCCCATACGGTGCCGAACAGGCCCACATAAGGCGACACCGAGCCGACAGTGGCGAGGAAGGACAGGTTTAATTCAATGGCATCAAGCTCGCGCTGGTAGCTGGCGCGCATGGCGCGGCGTGCGCCGTCGAGAATGATGCCGGGGTCGGAGAGGTGGCGTTCTCTGAGTTTTTGCAGTTTTTCAAACTCGCGCATACCGCTGGCAAAAATGCGTTCCATCGAGCCTGAGTGCTTGGCGTTTTGCGCTGCGCCTGCAAACAGATCATTCAGGCTGGTGCCAGACCAGAACTCGCGGTCGAATTCTTCATTGAGCTTTTGCACCCGCTTGAGCGAAATGATTTTCCTGAAAATGGCGGCCCAACTGGCAATCGACACGCCGACCAGCAGTGCAACCACACCCTGAACGACCCAGCTTGCGTGGAGTATGAGGTTGACGATGGAGAGGTCTTGGTTCATGTGAATGTGGTCAGGTGTTGAGACGTTCAAGAATAGTCGCCGGAATGCGTTTGGGTTGCAGCGTGCTTGCGTCAACCCAGCCAATTTTTATGCTGCCAACGCAGAGTATGGCCCCCACGCTTGTCGCTTCGCGTGCCTCCGGCGATGCGCTGCCCCTTTCATCTGAAGGGGGGGGCTAATTTTCCTAGGGGCGGCCCGTCGGAAAATTGCGGCGACAGTGACGACTTTAACTTCAGGTGCGCCTGTTGATTGATTATCAGTGAAGCTTTGCCGATAGATTCGACCTTGGCCGTAACCATAATTTCATCATCCAGCCGTGCCGGGACCAAGTAGCGCACCTTGGTTTCGACTACTACGAACATGCCATGCAACTGGTCTTTCAATCGGCGCTGTTCAATGCCCAGTGACCTGAGCCATTCGGTACGCGCACGTTCAAAAAACTTCAGGTAGTTGGCATAAAAAACAATGCCGCCTGCGTCGGTGTCTTCCCAGTAAATGCGTACTGGCCACTGGAAAATCCGTTCAGAGAAAACAGAAACGTCGTTCAAAGCACAGATTCCAGCCGCGCCACGGCTTCACGCAGATGTTCCATTGAGCTGGCGGTTGAAAAGCGCACAAACCTCTCAGGTGCTGCCTGCCCGAAATCACGGCCTGGCGTGATGGCAATGTGGGCGCGCTTCATCAGCTCAAAGGCAAAGTCCCAACTACCGCTGACCTTGAGTTTGCTGGCTGCCGCAGTGCAGTCGGCATAGGCGTAAAACGCGCCGTCGGGCATCACGGGTACGGTGAGGCCAAGGCGATTGAGCTCGGGTATGAAGTAATCGCGCCGCTCTTTAAATGCCGTGCGACGGCGTTCATATTCGGCCAGGCTTTCGGGTTCAAAGCAGGCGAGGGCGGCGTGCTGGGCCACGGTGCTGGCGCAGATAAAAAGGTTTTGCGCAATGCGCTCGATCACCGGGGCCAATACTTCGGGCGCCACCAGCCAGCCCAAACGCCAGCCGGTCATGTTGAAGTACTTGCTGAACGAGTTGATGCTGATGATGCTTTCACCCAACTCACCGGGCAACCCTAAGGCGGTGTGACCGAAATGCTCTTCGTAACTCAGGCCCAAGTAAATCTCGTCAATCAAGGTGATGCCGCCGCGACTGTGAACCAATTCATGGATGCGCTGTAACTCTTCGGGTGCAATCGAAGTGCCTGTCGGGTTGGACGGCGAGGCCAGCAAAACGCCACGGGTTTTGTTGCCCCAAGCGGCCTCGACTTTTGCGCGGGTCAATTGAAAGCGCTCATCTGCGGTGGTGTGTATCAGCACCGACTGCCCATCCGCCGCGCTGACGAAATGCCGGTTGCAGGGGTAGCTTGGGTCGGGCATCAATATCTCGTCGCCTGCTTCAATCAGAGCAAGACATGCCAGTTGAAGTGCAGCAGATGCACCCGCCGTGATGATGATGCGGCTGGCAGCCACATCAACCTTGAAGCGCGACGCATACCAGGCGCTGATCTTCTCGCGCAGCTCGGGCAAGCCAGTGGCCTGTGTGTACTGGGTTGCGCCTTGCATGATGGCTGCGCTGGCTGCCTGCACCACCAGGGGCGGGGCGGTGAAGTCTGGCTCGCCAATGTTCAAAAAGATCATGGGCCTGGTGGTATGCGAAAACTCTTTGGCCAGGTTTGCCGCCGCCTTGGCGACTTCCATCACATAAAAGGGCTCAATCCGTTCGGCCCGCTGGGCAATTTTCACAGGTAGGCCTTTCAGTCAATGATGTCGGTGAATTTACTTGGCCTTGTCGGCAGCGACTTCAGCAGCGCGAAAACTCGGTGCAATTTTGTTCAGCACGCCGTTGACGTATTTGTGGCCGTCAGTACCGCCAAATGCCTTGGCCAGTTCAATGCATTCATTGATGACGACACGCCAGGGTACATCTTGGCAATTCTTGAACTCGTAAACGCCTATCCAGAGCACCGCGTGTTCAACCGGGGAAATCTCAAGCATGGGCCGGTCGAGTGATGGCGTGATGCTGGCATCAAGGGCTGCCGCGTCCTTGATGCAACCATGCAGCAGTGCATCGTAATGGGCCGAGTCGGCTTTATGAAAACCCACCAGGTCGCGCGTGAAGGCATCAATTGAATCGGCCTCGTTGCGCCCCACCAGGTGCTGGTACAAGGCCTGCATAGCGAACTCGCGTGCGCGCGTGCGAGCTGATTTGTTGGCCGCTTTTTTAACCCCTGTGTCGGTCAGGCCGGTACGGGTCTGCGGTGGGCGTTTGGGTTTTGTGGTGGCTTCAGCCATAGGTTTTCTTTGCGTGGTGCCTGTGGCGTTGATGTTGTTTGGGGTGTTTATGAAAGCTCATTGAGCAGGTTGGCCATCTCGACCGCAACCCGCGCGGCATCAATGCCTTTGTCTATTTGGCGCGCCAGGGCCTGAGCCATGTTTTCTGTTGTCAGGATGGCGTTGGCGATTGGTAACTGGTAGTCCAGCGCGATGCGGGTAACGGCTGCGCCGCTCTCATTGGCTACCAGCTCGAAGTGGTAGGTTTCACCGCGGATGATGCAGCCCAGCGCAATCAGCGCATCGAATTTGTCGCTCTCGGCCATTACTTGCAAGGCGCTGGCGACTTCAAGCGCGCCCGGCACCTTGACATGCTTGATGTTTTTCTCATCAACGCCCAGCGCCGCAAGCTCTTGTCTGCAGGCATCAGCCAGCGCGTTGGTAATGCTTTCATTGAAGCGCGCCTGCACAATGCCGATGGCGAGTTTTTTGCCATCGAGCCTGTCAGTCAATCCTTTTTCTGCACCAAACATGGGGCTTCCTTTACTTTGTGATGTAGCCGACAATTTCCAGGCCGTAGCCCATCATGCTGGGTATACGCCTCGGGTTACCCATGAGCTGCATTTTGTGTACGCCGCAGTCGTGCAAAATTTGTGCGCCTATGCCGTAGGTGCACAAGTTC